>NZ_PVWO01000552.1 GCF_003003845.1 Chamaesiphon polymorphus CCALA 037
CCCCTAATCCCAATACCCATCGTAAGTAGTTTAATTCGTCTTCTAATACTTCTACCGATTCACTAACTCGGACATAGCCCTGAAGCATATTTTGTCCGTTAATATTTTTATAAATCGATCGGGTGAGCGAGTAGAGTTGATTGTTGTGAGCAAAAGGTCGATCGGGTTGTAAGGGAACGAAATCAAAGGTTCGCCCACTGGTTGCTAATAATTGAGAACGCTTATCAAACCATTCAATTCTCTGTCTGGGGGATCTCATATTTTGCCAAGAAATATCTAGATCTCCATCGTTATCGATTGGGAGTGTCGGTGCTAACTGAGTCGGATCGACTCTCTTCCGCATCACCTGTGTCAACCATTGTTTCTGCACATCTGTTAGACTATGCGCCGCTCCATCGGCTAGTACGCTCAATCGATCGTCCATGCCACGATACAAACTTTTTAAAAACAACCCATAAGTTGCTAGCCCAGAAATGCCAAATGTTGCTAGCATGACTGCTAAATAAGATAGTAACAACCGCCACCGCAGTCTAGAATATCGATCGCCATTGCCGTTGGCGTAGCCTCGCAGAATGCGAATCGACTGTTTGGCTGGCTGAAAATATCTGCTCATCGGTGTTTTAAATGGGCTTCAGTCGGTACCCTAAACCATATACAGTTTCAATCAAATCGACAGGTGCGCCCGCAAGCTTCAGCTTTTTACGCAATTCCTTGACATGAAACTTAATTGCGTCTTCTTGTGGCAGATTGTCAAGCGTCCACAATCGATCGATTATGGCACTGCGGCTTAGTGTTCGATTTCCAGTCCGCAGCAGTAGTTCTAAAATAGCGTATTCTTTAGAAGTTAACTTCAGTATATTCCCTTGATAACGGACGATCTCATTACTAGGATCGAGTTCCAGGTCTTCCCAAGCGAGCAAAGGGGATGCACCAATATTACCGCGCCGCAATAATGCTCGAATTCTGGCAAATAATTCTGGGAGATCGAATGGTTTGACAACATAATCATCTGCCCCAACATCTAATCCCAAGACCCTATCCATACTTGTATCCTTTGCCGTCAGCATTAATACTGGTGTTGTAATCCCAATCGATCTCAACTGCCGACACAGAGTAATTCCATCAATCTTGGGTAGCATGAGATCCAGCAAGATGAGATCGTAGGTCAGACCTTCAATATATTGCCACCCAATTTTCCCGTCCATTGCCAGATCGACGGTATAGTTGTGTTTTACTAGTACCTCTGTTAGCGATCTGGCAATTTGTTGGTTATCTTCAACTAGTAAAATTCTCATCCCAATCTTATTCCCAAATTATGCCGATCGTTAGTAAAGTACTCGATCGGAAAAATGCTTAAAGGCTCTAGTTGACTACGAAATTCTATCATTTATTGAAACTGTGCCAATGCACCGAGAAGACTGGGCGGCGATCGTGCAGACTGTAACCTAGCAATCGCCTTTGCCATTGCGGCTGGACTAGGATCGATCGACGAGAACACCGTGGTTTTGGGCTATCTGCTCAACATATCGATAACCTCATTCTATAAGCTTATAGCGAGAAGTGAGTAAAATCGATGCAATTTTTTTTAGCTACAGAAGTAAATAGTCGAGCGAATATGCAAATTACTGGTGATAAATCTAGCGATGACATAATAGATAAAAATTAACTGACCTTGCTATAGCTTACAGGTGCATAAAAAATTGTTCTGGCTTGGGTTCTTCCTCTTTTTTCGGGAATAAATGCTTGCCAAATTTGGAATATAGAGCGGGTAATACTAATAACGTAATCGCTGTAGAAGTAAACAAGCCACCAAAGACAACGATCGATAGAGGTTGTAATAATTCCTGTCCCGATCCACCTTGAAATACCATCGGTGCTAACCCCAATCCCGAAGTTAACGCCGTCATCAAAATTGCATTTAATCGCTCCATCGAACCTTTGACAATAACTTCTTTCATCGGCATTCCTTCAGCATATTTAGTATTGTAATTATCTACTAGTAATAATCCGTTCCGAGTTGCGACCCCAAATAAAGATACAAATCCCACTAAAGACGCGATCGAAATTACGCCACCCGTCAGAGCTACAGCAATTACCCCACCTACCAGAGCAATTGGTAAGTTAATCATAATCATTAGTGTTGACGGGATAGATTTAACGGAAAGATACATCAGGACAGTAATTGCCACAAACGCGATCGCGCTGAAAACTAATATGTTTTTAGTAGCGCGTTCTTCCGCTTCAAATTGACCTGCATATTGAATAAAATATCCTGCTGGTAATTGGACATTGCTTTTAACTTTAGTTTCGATCTCCGTCACAACCGATCGAATATCGCGACCTTTCGCATTGGCTGAAACGACGATTAAGCGTGAAACATTTTCTCGATTGATGGTATTTGGCCCCTTCCCTCGCTCGATCTTGGCGATACTAGCTAAAGGGATTTTTTGATTGTTGGGAGTATCGATTAAAAGATTGCGAATGGTTTCTATGTTCTGCCGTGCTTCAGGCTTCAACCAGACAACTAGATCGAAGGATTGTTGATTTTCTAGCACTTTAGAAACAACCTTACCATTAAGGGCAGTTTCGATCGTTTCTGATAGATCTCCTACCGTGTGCCCGTAACGACTAGCGGCATCCCGATCGAATTTAATTTGAATCTGCGGTACTGGCAATTGGGGTTCGAGTTGTAAATCGACGACACCATTAACTGTTGCCATTTGTTTTTCTACTTCTTGCCCAATTTTCCGTAACTCTGCTAAGTCAGAGCCGAAAATTTTCACCGCGATCGAACTTCTTACCCCTGATAAAACTTCATCCATCCGATGTTGTAGAAACCCCCCAATATTTGCAGCGGCACCTGGAATTTTCTCGAATGCTGTTCGCATGATTTTGAGCGATTCTTCCCGATTTTCCATCCCTAGTTTACTGATTTCAACATCAACGTGAGCCAGATTCACACCTGCGGCATCAGAATCGCCAGCGGCGCGTCCGGCACGAGTTTGAATGAATGTAAACCGCTTATCATTTTTCAATGATTCTTCGACGACATGACCCGCTTTGGTGCTAACTTCGAGCGAAACAGTTGGGTATGACAATAGTGTGTTTACCATCGTTTGCTCCTGAAACTCTGGTAAAAATGCTCTGCCAAAGGAAGGAATAACTACCATTGATGCGACAGTCAAAACTGTGGCAGTCCCCATAATTAAGAGCGGATTTTTCATCGAGAAGTTCAAACACGCGCTGTAAATTGCTTTGCAAAATCTCGCCAGCCACGGTTCTCGCTGTGATACCTTAGTAGCGGGTAACAAAATCGCACACAAAGCTGGAGAAACGAGTAAAGATTCTAAACTAGAAACGACAACTACGGCTAAGTAAGCAATTCCCATCGGGGTAAAAATCTTCCCTTCAATTCCTGGTAATGTAAAAATCGGTGAGAAGACAATAATTCCAATCACCGTCGCGCCGATGAGTGAATCGCGCACTTCTTGAGAACCTTCAAAAATGATTTCTAGCGGGGTAAGGGGATTGCCCTCAGCTTCATTTTCACGCAAACGACGATAGGTATTTTCACCATAGACGATCGCATCATCGATCGCCGTTCCAATCGCTACCGCCAAGCC
>NZ_PVWO01000553.1 GCF_003003845.1 Chamaesiphon polymorphus CCALA 037
GACTAGTATTAAGTGAGAGATAAATATTTAGTAATTGAATGAATCAACTCTGGGGATATTTAATTGTTGAAGAATTGGTGCGAAATGAGATAGATTATTTTGTCATTTCTCCTGGTTCTCGATCGACACCATTAACTGTAGCAGCAGCTCAAAATTCACAAGCAAATAAAATTATCTGTCTAGACGAACGTGCGGCGGGATTTCATGCGATCGGCTACGCTCGCGCGACTGGTAATCCCGCAGTATTAATTTGTCCATCTGGTACGGCAGCAGCGAATTATTTACCAGCAGTGATTGAAGCATCGATCGATAATATTCCCCTGATTATTTTATCTAGCGATCGACCGCCAGAATTACGCCAGACGGGGGCAAATCAGACCATTAATCAGGTAAATTTGTATGGAGATTATCCAACCTGGCAATTCGATTTACCTTGCCCTACAGCCGAAATCAACCCCAATGTAGTGTTGACAACGATCGATCTGGCTGTATCTAGAGCGCGACAAGCTCCAGGCGGAGTCGTACATCTCAACTGTATGTTTCGGGAACCTTTAGCTCCTACAGATGCACAGGTAGAAATACCTGCGAGTTTGGTAAAGTGGCATGAAGGTCGATTCTCCATAGGAGAGGCTCCGCCAACGCCATATACTCGTTATGCTGATAAATTAACTATTCCGACTCCTGACGAAATTCAGTCGCTAATTGAAACGATCGCATCCACTGCTAAAGGTATCCTATTTGTCGGACAGTTAAAATCTCCAGCAGAAAGTCAGGCAGTTATAAAATTAGCAGAGCGGTTAAATTGGGCAGTATTTGCCGATGTTCAGTCGGGATTGAGATTGCGCCAAGATGTCCCGAATTTAATCCATTACTTCGATCGATTATTACTAACAGATAGTGCTTTAGAGTTAGAACAGATCGATACAATCGTCCAAATTGGCACGAAAATTGTCTCAGCGCAGTGGTTTAAATGGATCGAGAAATATCCACCGACAAATTATATTGCGCTCGCGGATAATCCCGATCGTTACGATCCTAACCATCTAGTATCATGTCGAATAGAATCGGACATTACCTATCTGTGCGATCGATTATGTCAGCAGTTACCGCAGCTCTCCCCGTCAACATGGGTGCAGAAATTACGATCGGCTTCAGATAGAATCGGCATTACAGCCGCTAAATTTTTAAAAACCTCAAAATTAACCGAACCACTCATCGCCCGAACTATTTCCGAACTCATTCCCAGTCAACATGGCTTATGGGTATCTAATAGTATGCCAATTCGCGATTTGGATATGTTTGGTGTTGGTGCAAATGCTGAAGAATCCCAGTCATTGAGTCTGCGAGTCGGGGCAAATCGGGGGACGAGTGGGATTGAAGGTGCGATCGCCTCAGCGACTGGATTTGCAGTAGGTTTGCAGGTTCCAGTAACTGCGATCGTGGGAGATTTATCGAGCTTATATGACTTAAATTCATTTGCTTTGCTACAACACAATTCACAGCCAGTAATTGTCGTAGTTATCAATAATGATGGTGGAGGTATTTTCTCTTTCTTACCGATCGCGAAATCTACAGATCTGTTCGAGAATTATTTTGGTACGCCGCATGGTTTAGATTTCCAACATGCAGCGGCGATGTTCAAATTAGACTACTATAATTCTCTGAATTATGAGGAATTTATTCATGATTATCTGCAAGCAGTGGACGATCGTCGAAGTGCCATAATTGAGGTTACAACCGATCGAGCCGAGAATTTACAGTTACATCAGGCTCTCAATCTAGATATTCAGCAGAAGTTCGAGTGATTTCGATCGCTCGTTGCTATCGAACGATGATAGTCTGTCCTGCGATTGGTTATATCATAATTTAGACTTTACTTAAGTTTGAATAATAAATTCGTCGAGATAATTAAAATAAATATATTTATATCAATTGGAGTTAAAGCAAAATGGATAATGATAAAGGAGAATGGGTAAGCACGTGGAACATCTACAAACAAATACAGCATTCTGCTCCAGAGGGTATATTAGCCTGGGATATGTATCCAGCTCCTGACGGACAAATATATACTAGCGAAGATCTTAAATCGTTAAAGTGTGTTGAAGGTTTATTCGATCTTTGCCAAATACTTAATGCTATTATCTATCGAGATGGATGGAAATTTTTAGTTGAGACACACGGAATCGATCGATTGTTGGAAGTAGATAAAATCAGTGGATGGTTTTTTGATAATACTTTTGACGAGTTGCGATATCACTGCCTCATTGTAGGCTACGATCCAGTAACTGGCTTTATTGGAGATTATGATGAAAACACAGGTATATTTTTGCCAGAGCAAGGAGGGGAATACCAAACTATATGGGGTTCATATGATTCCGAGATATCATGAGTAATTCGCAACTTTTATCACGCATCTCGATTAATCCAAATATCTCCACTGGTAAGCCCCGTATCAAAGGGCATCACATTTGGGTATCATTAATTATCGACTTTTTTTGGCTGGCGGCACAACAATAGTAGAGATTCTCAAAGAAGATTCTCAGCTAGAAAAGGAAGATATTCTGGCTTGCGCCTATGGCACAGAAATGTTAACGAAGTAACCTGTGATATATATTTGCTAGGACTCGCTCGTAGTAGGTAAAAAGCTAATACGTATACTTAGATTCATAAGTCAAAGTTTGCTATCTTACACCTCAATACAATCTACTATTTTAAGAATGGGACTACTCCTGATATCAACAAAGCTACATTAACAAACCCACTTATGATTGCTAATACTAAAACTACTTGGGTAAATTTTGTTGGTTTTAAATCCAAATTATTAGTGGTTATGGGTATCATTTGATGGGGAAATAGAGTCGCGCCAATACCAAGAATTATTGCGAACGGGCCAATAAATGCTGCTTTGAAATAAAAGCGACCGCTGTACAGGGCTGAGTACCAATTAAATATTGTTAGGATCGTACCTATGACAGTCATGAATAATCCAATCAAAAATATCTGCTTTGATTTTGATGACATTTTATTGTATGTCTAGAGTTCAATCTTATTTACAAGGATCGATCTCTCAAATCGGGAAACTTTTGAAGCTGTTGATAGAGTAATAGTGCGAAAATGTGCCACTGACCCAGAATAGCTGGTAGCATCGATCGATATCTACTATTTTAAGGCGACTATAATTTATGACTACTGCGGTTCAGACTCCAGCATTTGCCGAGGGAATTCAGTATTTTGGAGAACTGCTACCAGGGTTCGATACTCATGGTAAAACACCAGTTATCGCTGCTGGGCAAACAGGTATCGCCGATGCCAACGATCCCGCCGCCGCTTTTCAAACCTTGCTCTACGCCGACGCGCTACGCTATCTCACGCTTCAAATCTGTGCGAGTAAAGCATCTGGACATCCTGGCGGATTTGCCAGCCAAGCGGAAGTCTACGCCTCATTAGTGATGCTCGGACATAAGAATATCCTCACCGAAGTCGGACACCATGCGCCTGGATTCTATAGTGCCATGTTTCTCGATCGATCCCTAGAAGCAATGGGTATCGAGACAGTCCAACAATTGCGCGACAAGTTCCGCGAAAAAGATGGTTTGATCGGGCACTTATCTGGCTTTATC
>NZ_PVWO01000099.1 GCF_003003845.1 Chamaesiphon polymorphus CCALA 037
AGCTTTCAATTAGGATTATAACTGCCACTTATCCTTTTTGGCGATCGGTAGTACAAACAGTCACCTTAACAGGGGTAGTTTTTGGGGGTTGAATAGCAGGGATGTTCTCGACTTCAACTCCTGACTTGACGGTCGAGCAGCTATATTTATCAATTTAGACACGTATTTGTAAAATAAAGCCGTACTTACAAAACATCTATATATTTAATTTATGCGTACGCACGTGTTCAAAAAAACAAGTATAATTATTTTCAATACATATTTAGTTTACAGATAATGTAATTCGGCAAAAATTGAGGCGAATTGCAGTCAAGTACATTTTGGACGTTAGTTCGACGATTGCCAAGAGCGATCGAAAGTGAGGATTCGAGTAAAAAGTGAGTGCCAAAATCCTTTGGCGAAGCCTCCCCTTTGGGGAATCGCCAGCAAGAGGAGGGCAAAACGGTGGGTAAGCCGAGTTGTGACGATCGGGCGTAGACTAAAACTTGTCAGCCCAAGAGATCGGCATTCGATCCGAGCGGATCGCAGATACCCATGAAAACTGTCTTTGTCCTTCAACACCTGCATATCCTTCCCTGTGGAGAGGAAAACATCAAATTAATCGGGACATATAGCTCGAACCAAACTGCTCGTGCGGCGATAGAACAGCTCAAAGTCCAGCCTGGATTCTGCCACAATACCCACGCCTCATCGATCCACTCACTAATGATGAGCAAAGCAGCCAGGACTTTACCTGGATGAGGATGAATTGGACAAAGACCACTGGACTGAGGGGTTTATTACTATAGCAATCCTCTTTGATTTATACGTTTTGTAGTACAATAATATTAAACAGTTAGTAAGCTATATTTAAGTAATGGATAATCTTCTGATAAAACAGCAAGAAAAATCTGACAAGATCGGGAGCCTGGAAAGTTTGATTAAAAGCAATTCAGATCCCAGAGAACTAAAAAGAGCCTTGGCAGTGAAAATGTCGATTGAAGGATATTCCGATCGGATAATAGCACAAATATTAGGTGTAAGTACAAGTTTTGTTAGGGACTGGAAAAAAGCTTTTAAGGTTGGAGGAATAGCAGGAATTAAACTAGGACATAAAGGCGCAATCGGAAAATTAACCACCGAACAAAGAAGAGAAATAATCGAGTGGCTGAAAGATAAAGACTACTGGCATTTAGATGAGTTAATTGACCATTTAGAGGATAAGTACGAGGTTGTGTACAAATCAAAGCAGAGTTATTATGACCTATTTGAAGCTAGTAAGATTAGATGGAAAAGGTCTCAGAAAGTCAATCCACTATTTGATGAGGAGCTAGTAAAAAAAAAGAGAACTGAGATTAATGATTTTTTGGCTAAACATAAGACAGAGATTGAGACAGGGGTAATGGCAGTGTTGTTCATAGATGAGTGTCATTTACTTAATGGAGATATCTGTGGATATGTATGGGGACAAACTAAAGTCAGAATTGAAGTACCAATTAAAAATGAAAAAGATAGACAAACATATTTTGGGGCACTTAACTATCAAACTAAAGAATTCACAATCGAAGCTTATCCATCAGGAAATGGTGAAGCAACTGTGAAGTTTGTTAAGAATTTACAACGTAAACATCCCAATCAAAAAATTGTCTTAATTTGGGATGGAGCTAGTTACCATAGGTTTGGCGAATTTCGAGAATATTTGACGGAAGTCAATCAAGCAAAGTCACCAGATAATCTAGAGGTTACTTGTATCCTGTTTGCGCCAAATGCTCCTCAACAAAATCCGGCCGAAGATATTTGGCTACAAGCTAAGAGTTTTTTGAGAAAATATTGGTATTTATGTAGATCGTTCTGGGCAGTGAAAAAGCTATTTGAGTTATTTTATGACTCTTCAAAATTTGATTTTCCCAAGATTCATCAGTATAATTTTTCTCAGGAAATCAAATAGGATTGCTATATATGATGAATTCTATTAGTCCAAATCTAAAATACAGAGTAAATCTTCGATCGATTTCATGCCCAAGTGCATGGGATATGGATGGCTAATATTTCCTCGCGTAAATGCGGGAGAAGTTCTCAGCAAGTGTGGTACTCGGCACAGTGCTTTGAGGTTCTCTTCTGTCTGGAAATCATGACGAACAAAGAATGGTAGCATTTCGACCATCTGTTGATGTTTGTAGGCAATATTGGCAGCATTTACATCATTTTTGTACAGTTCTCTAACGGCAGGAGTATGCTGTGTTTTTTTCTGGGTATCTGGTATGCGCCCTACAGAAAAATAATGTAGGAGTTCTGGAACTGTTTTATCTATGAACCCGCTTAATTTTGTAAAATCTGATGTATCATTATCTTCGTTCCAAGTACCTCTATTAGTTACATACTGTGGAGTCTCTTGGTTGCTGCGAAGACGAACTACAGCTAATAAATTTGCGATTTCTTTGTCATCTCGTTGATAAGTCTTATGACTTATTACATGGCTAAAGTTAAGAACATCTCGTTGTTCTAATAAATATTTATTCTTGAGTTGAAACCAAGCTCGATTGTCATTGCCATCTTGACTGCGTTCATTTCGCCAAACATCGGCTTCAATTAGAGCGATCGTGGGATGTTCGAGATGTTGACTTAAAACGTCAGCTACAAACTTTACTAGGTGTCCACCTTTCATTTGAACTCGATCGAGACTATCTTTATCTTTTTTTCTTGCCTGATGAAACAACTTACCTATGGCTAATCCGGCTTGTGAATAAGGAAGCCATTGTTTTTGGTTGGGAAGTAAAACAGCTACCACCCCTGTTGCACTCAGGCGAACTGCAACTGCGTATTGAAATGGTTTGTTGCCGATAAAGTTATTTTTCTGAATTCTACAAAAAGCAATTACATCTAATTTTTGAGAAATATCTTCGGGTATTCTTCCAGCCTGATAAACTTCTGATGGCGATCCATATAATGTACCTGTATGACGTAAAGTTAGATCTAATACTGCATTTAATACTCTCCCCTCGGTTGCCTTGCTATAGGCTGCATCATCTGTTGGATTTTCCTTTTCTTTCTGTTTTACTGTTTGCAGCATCTGAGAAGTGATATTCTCTAATACACAAGCTTCTCTGATTGCGCCTCGAATACTTTGTCGAGAATGTACTCCCTTTATGTTACTCGTTCCAATTTCAATAATAGCGAAAAGATCGGAGTTGCTTTTATCATTTACTAAATAAACTATCTTCTCTTGAATAAAAACTTGCCAATCTTTGCGTTTCAAATGATGTTGTTTTTCGATTTCTTTATCAAAATCTTTGTTTGTAGATGGTAATCCAGAGACAGTTAATTTTTCTAGAAGACGAGAATTATCGATAAAAATATCTATTACGTTAATGTGGGCTGGAAAATTATCGCCCTCTTGAATCAAAAAGGCATTGTGTAGCTGCTGACGAACTAATTCTCTAGTAGACATTTCTCGGTAAATGATAAATACATATATGTGCTTTCTCGCAAATGATGGCTTAATAGAATTGGCAATAATAACTTGCTTTGTCTTAATATAGGCTCCTTTTTCTTCTTCGGTTTTTGCATGTTTATTCAGTTCAGACGGAGTTAATGATTTGCGAAGTGATTCATAATCGCTTATCGCTAAAGGTAGTTTTTTACCACTAGGGGTAGGAAGATCGCATTCCATTGGTTTGTCTGGAATTAATATCCCATCTAGTAATTGCAATAATCGATCGGTAATATCGGCACGTTCCTTTAAACTAAATCCTGTTTTAATCGCATGTCCGCGTCCTCTTCCTTTCTTACCTTCTTGTTTATATCCATATCCTTCGGCATGAACGACATAGTACTCATCTTTAGTCCAATTATCGATATTGTCTAAATTTCCAAATTCAATTGGATTATTTAAAATATCTTGAGGAGTAACAAGGGGTCTTGCTTTAAATGCGGTTAATAAATCTGGTAATTGTTCTTGCCAAGATTTGCTGGAATTATTTTTGACAGTTAATTTAACCAATGTTGAATCGATCGGATATTCGCCCAATCTGGCTTTATTCATACCAATTAAGACCGAGATATCCCGACTATGATTAGTATCTATTAAAGGTTCGTGAGCATACCTTTGACAGCTAAGATGTGTGAATATCCAAGGCTTGAGATGACCGTATGAGTTAAATCTTCCAGCTTGAGTCTGTAAGTAAAAATCTAAACGATAAGCAAAATAGCCTTCTTTTTCGTTTTCATTATCATCAATATAAGTTACTTTGAAAGGTTGACTGACTAAATGTAACCCTGTTTTTGTCGAACCGTCGCCTTGGACTTTTCGCCATGTAAGTATTTGTGTTCGATCGCCAGAAGAAATAGTACAGGAGCTTTCGTGTAGCAAGCTTACTAGTAAACTGGGAATAGCTTGATAACCCAATCCATTTTGAGTGTTGATATCTTTAATTAAAGTTTCGGGTTGAATATCTTCCCATTGCCAATTTGGAGGAGTTTCGCTAATTGCAGCTATAAATCGATCGCATACAGATAGAATTTCATCTTTATTCGCTTGTTTATTTAAAAACTGTGTTGTCCAATCTTGCGCCCAAATATAGATTAGCTCGTAAATTTGTGCTGGTGTTGGAATCGATTCCGTCGATTTTCCAACGGCTAAAGCCTGATATTGAGGGATATAGTCTATACTTGTTAAATATTCAAATCCATAAGTAAAGATAGGAGTACAAGCGATAATTGCATTATTTAATTGACGATATGGTGCAAAAATTTTATTATTTTTGCGTAATACTTGCTCTAGATCTTGACAAAATGCTTTGACTTCTTGAGCGAAAGGAAACTTTAACACGGAAATTCTCATATCGGAGAAAGAATCGATCGCTAAATCCATCCGAGCAGGTAAAGCAACAGGAGAGCTATTTTTTGTAGGCATGATTTTAAGGTGTGAGAAAATTCGGTTTGAGAGATCGAAAGCCTGGTTTTTATTGGCAATACTAAACTGTATGGGCAGTGTTTCATGCCTGCCCACGGGTGGTTAAGCTTTTTATCGAGGATTACGATAACGAGATGAATTTAGTAAAAAACATCTTCAATATTTTCTAAGGCATCAGCTAGCGGCTTATATAAAGCATTCCCAACAGAGTCCTCATCCGCTGCATAATCGCAAATTCTGAGGATTGTGGCTACTAACAAGCTGTTTTCTTCTGTGTCATTCTCGATCGAATGGGGATCTTCCTCTACTCTAGTAGCAGCAAGCTTTTTAGCACTGTTATCCGCCCAAGCAGAATCGACAAAATAGCCATGAAAGGGAACGCCACCCCGAATCAAACGCCCTACTGCTTGAATAATTCTGCCTAATGTAGTTGCAGCCAGATCGTATCGGGGAAAGGCGCATAAATCCTGGTTATCTCGTAGCGTTTTATAATAAGAGCGTTGCTCTACCGATCGCCAATAAGTATTGGCTGTTTTTCGCAATAATTCCGCACGATGCGCCACCCCGTCTCCCTGTCGCCAAGCAATAAAGTCTTCCTTGTCTAACCACTCATAAGCACGTCGATTCATCTCTTGGGCGATCGCTTGGGTATCATGAGGATGGGGAAAAGGGCGAGTCAGAAAGTAAACGGCACCAAACGCTGCTTTGCCATTACTATTGAGGATATTGAAGCCACGTCCGATCGAACTTGTAGGTGCAACGAGGATTTTACCTTGGTAATGTCCGAATGTTTCAATATCCGCTCTTTTTAGCTCTCCAGATTGAGATTTACCATCTTTTGTCTGCTCTGCGTCGCTTACTAAATAATAAATTTGCTGACTGATTTCGCTACGACATCGACGCATTTCATCAGCCACCCATTTCCCCTGTTCGTAAGAATTTACCAGAACTAAAATACGATCGCGATCTTGCCACAGTTCGGGATCTTTTTCGCCCAACTCCTTCAGTGCTTGTACCTCTAAAATTAAGTGGTTGCTACCTTCATTAGTCGTGAGTAATTTCGCTAGTTCTTGAAACTTGGGACAAGCAGTCTTCTTATTGCTAAGATTACCTGACATCCGCATTGGTTTGTTTCGATCGTTAAACTGAGGGATAAACTTAAACTGGCTTTGCTTAATTGCTTCTTGTGCGCTAGTTTCGGGCATTAATACCCCTTGTGGCTCGCTCACATGAAAGGTAGTTGAGTCTGGTAAATAAGAAGTTCCTGACAGTGCCAAGACATTCGCACCTCGTTGTCCATCAAAATCTGTTAATAAGCGATGGAAGTTGAGTACATAGTCTCGCCCGATATTGCTATAAGCAAATAAACTCAGTGTATCGCTATTTTTGGTAGAATAGTAAGTACCAAATTGTCTCCCTGTTACTGGTAAAGGCAGAATATTTATCATCGCCCTTGGCATGTTTTTATGAGGCGAAGGTTCGTTGATATTATCAGGTCGATTTTGCCATTCGTAAAACACTATATTGACATGACGATCTAACAGAGTAATAGTTAGAGTAAATTGTAAACGATGAGCTAACGTGTCAATATTATCTATATCTTCCTCTTCTGTTAAATATGGATATTTCTGTGCATTTGGTTGATTTATCAGATTATTTAACTCCGTCTTTAATCGGGTTAATTTATTTTGCGAGTGTAGCTTCAATTGCTGTTTGAGCATTTCTTTCTACGTTACGCCATCTAGATTTCAGAGGCGATCTGACTGAATCAGTTCGATTAGATTGTTCTGTCTTAACACCAATTTTATCAAAAACCCCATTTATACTACTATCGGTTAATGTTAATTGTTCTGCATAAACTTTGTCGAACCACTCAATAATAGTATCTGCTTCGTCAAATACCACAATATCCGATTGCTCGTAAACCAATTCACCAATTTTAATTGGACGCAATTCATAATGGTAAGGCATTCCACTGATTGACATAGCACCAGGGGTAGTAATCCAAACTCGCGCTTTTGGCATATCTCGATATGCTTGTTGCGATGGACAGCGATCGAATAAAGGGCAAAAGCAAGGGTTACTATTACTCTTGGGGGTTTTCTTCTTATCTTTGGGTGCTTTTTTAAGAAAATGACAAGGCTCTGTTCCTGGTTTGAGCGGCTTACCGTTTAAAATACTATTGCGATCGCTTTGCGAAATCCTTGCTTGTAGAGGACAGACGGTACTTAACCACCGCTCGCCCCAGTGTGCTTGTCCTCGTTGGAGATGGTTTAAGTAATCATCAGAGTTGGCAAAACTCTGTAAATGGCTGTCTCTGCGGCTTCTTCCTAAAATTGGTACGGCAACAGGATCGTCAGTTTCGGGATTATCGCAAAACCACCAATTAATTTGATTGGCGATTTTAATAGCTGATTGAGTGTCACCGACAACTATAGTTATGCGAAGATCGGTGCGGTTTCTGATGATATTACTAGCTAATAGCAAAGATAATGTAGATTTTCCTGAAGCTACCATGCCTGCAATATGAGTAAACCCATCTATATTTAAAGTCGGTGCCGTTTGTCGATCGACAATATTTCCCGATCGAACTTTGTGATAGTTGAGTTTACTAAAACGTTTTTTCCAATTACCTTTAGCAGCATTCGACCAAGAATATTGTCGGGCTAAAACTTCTTCTCTATCGTCTAAAAAGATGGTTTCTGCTGCTAAGTCCGCCAGATCGATCGCCACAGGCAATCGTGCTTGTACGCCATCAAACCAGGATAGGGGATAAACAGTTGTAACTTGTTCTTGCGTAAATTTAACCTGTAGATTGACAGTTTCTGTTTGAGTTTCAGCTTCAAATTGATAGTATGTTGCAGCTTTAACTAGCTCTCTCTTTCTCGATCGATACTGTAATATCGCACACAGACAGCTTTCTACAATACTTTGGTTTGCTTCCTGTTGCAGATTTTTAGCAGCATTAATAATTTGCTCGTCTAAATCTTGGAGATCGAAGTCATAATTGCGCCGATCTTCAGGAATATTTCTGACATAATCGCGTAAAGCATTCAGCCAGTTAAATCGAGATGAAAAAGGTACGATTTGCCTGACATTGGCGATCGCTCTTCTATCTTCTGCACTGAGATTTTGTAATCGAGGATGTCGGATAAACATGCCACTTAAAATCGCCCAGACTGCGGTAACAGGTTCATCATCTAATCCCATTCGTTCCATCAAAGCGAAGCCAAGCTCGACTTGTAGCAGTAATTCTGGTTCTGCGATACCCTCATCCTTTAAAAATTCAACCCGTCTTACAAACTCATCAGGAGGTAAAAATAATGTATTGGCATTTCGATACTTCTTTGCACTCATTTAAACTATTCCTCCTTTTTGTAATTCGCTAATTTTATTGTTTACTTTGTTTTTAAAACCCTTAGCACTCATTAACTGAGTCTTCGCAGGTAAGTTTGGTGCTGCTTTACGCGCAATTTCGACATAATCTTGACTAGCTTGAATGCAGCGATCGCTAATGACGTAAAAACTTTCATCGTGATGTAAATTTCCCTCGCCATATAAAGGATTGAGATTTTTTGCTAGCTTGTAAGGATCTCGGACATCTTTGAAATCGATCGCCCATACGGTGCTATCTCCAAAATACAACTGCAAATCGTAACGATCTAAGCCTGGATATAACTTGACTTGCGGTAGATAGCCTGGATGATTTTCACTCAACTCTTGTAATGCTGAATATAAATTAAGTTCGGGAATCCCAGGAAAACAAACTCGTTGATGAATGCCATCTTTAATCCGCTGTAAATCTGTTTCCCATTTAACCTTGTGGATATATGACTGGTTTTGGTGATGATTTCCACATAAACTAGGTTTTATACCTTTCAACCTCCCATATTTTTCTGTTAATAGTCCACAGCGATCGCAGCACCAATAAGTTTGGCTTTCGTCACAATCTTCATACAATACCCCAACATCTTCGGTGGTAACATATTTACACTTAAAAAACTTACTTCTGATTTTCTTGAACGAAGCGTATGGATTTTGAATGATAAAGCAACAAAACAAGATATACTCTTGCTGTGCTAGTTCTGAATTAGTATCGTTGTAAATGTCTCTAAGCTTATCTAAAACACTAATAAATTTTTTGTTATCGATCGCTAACTGCTGAGTGTAAGGACTAGCATTTTCGGGAACTCCCCCCTTACTTATCAAATCCTCATACAGATACTCATTAGCAGCTTCGCTAAGACTACCTTCATCCAGCAATCCAAAATCGCGATCGAATTCAGTAGGTATAAAACTAACCGGACACCAATCTTTGACAGGCTTCTCCAATAACAGCAAAAAGCCATGTATTGTTTTGGGAAAAGAAACACTCTTCTTCATCTCTAGCGATACAGCATTCATTGCGTGACGTAGTAAATCTGGGTAGGGATATTTTATGT
This sequence comes from Chamaesiphon polymorphus CCALA 037, assembly GCF_003003845.1. Classification (GTDB taxonomy): domain Bacteria; phylum Cyanobacteriota; class Cyanobacteriia; order Cyanobacteriales; family Chamaesiphonaceae; genus Chamaesiphon; species Chamaesiphon polymorphus. The sequence continues at coordinate 9,334 of NZ_PVWO01000099.1, forward strand.
CTCGATTTAGATACTCTTTTACGCCAAGTACTAAATAATCAAAAATTTCTGTTTTGCTAGCAACCATGTAAATCGCTCCTTTGCTACTATCATAAATCTGGAGATTGAAGCCTAACATCCTGTGATACCTTTCGAGATTAATGGCTATCTGTGTAGATGCTGTCGAACTCTAGTTCTGCTCCCACAAGACTCACACAGCATACATCCACTCTCGATCCTCGATACGAAATTAGTACATGATGTGAGATTGTCATTACGCCTCACTGACGATACAATCGTTTCATTAAGCATACACACACTCTCCCTGCTGTGTCAAGTAAGAAAAAAACAAATCTTTTGTGAGACAAGGCAATGGCAAATTATTTAGATATGGAGAAATTGGCTAATCTAGTGCGGAACAAGCGTCTGACGCGCGGATTGCGGGAAACAGCCAAAGAAATTGGCAATGTCAGTCCTTCAACGATCTCCCGCGTGGAAAATGGTAAAACGCCAGACATGGAGACATTTTTAGCTTTATGCGATTGGTTGGCAGTACCAGCCGCAGAGCTAATTAAAAATACTGAAGACGAAAAAGCTCCAAATACGCCTGAAGCGATTACGATTCAGTTACGAGCCGATCGCAATCTCGATCCGGCGATCGCTAATGCTTTAGCATCATTAGTTACAGCAGCATATAAAGATCTATCTCAAAATAAAAATGAGGTAGCAAGCGATCGAAATCAAGATGAGGAGTAGTTTCTAGTGGGATTGATAACTAGCTTATCGACAGAGAATAGGCAGAGATTAGAAGCGATCGCTAGCGAAAAATTTCACCAGTTGGGCTTAAAAGTCTATCAACCATTGCTGACAAGAGTTTTGGCACAAGATTTAGAAGCAACAATTCACACGCCAGAAACACTTCCAAATACAGATCCAGAGCAAGTAAAAATTTTAAGTGCGAGCGATAATTGGTCGGCAGGAATTATTAGAAACAATCCGCTTGTGATAGTTCATAATTCTCGTCATGCTATTACCAGACAAAATTCTAATTTGATGCACGAATTCGCCCATGTCATCCTCAAGCATGAAATGGTGGGTTACGAGCCTAACACTGGATTACCTCAACGTAGGCAACAAGACGAAGATGAAGCCGTATATTTGGGGGGATATTTGCAGATTCCCAGACGTGGTTTATTGTGGGCAATTCAAAAAAAGATGGCCATCGATCGAATTGCCTTACACTTTAATGCGAGTCAGGACATGGTACAATTTCGCATGAATGCGATTGGATAGTGATTGGATGTCGATCGATTTGGAGAGCAAAGCAAAGCCCCGATGGCACACCAATCACAAATATTAGTCGGGAAATATTGACACAAAGCATTTTTACTTGCTAACGATCGAGCCATTACCGATCCATCGATGATTCGTCAGATTCAGACTCAAAGATAATATCTTCAAATAATTGCTCGATCGAGAATTTTAAATCGATACTCTCTAGCTCAATTTCCTCGCCAGCATTATAAGCTGTTAATTCCCATTTGCCACGCTCGTTCCGTCGATAGATTTCGACAACCATTTGCTGGGTACCGACCAAAACGTACTCTTGCAAACTAATCGATCGACGATAGAGCGCGAACTTATTTCCTCTGTCATAGGCTTCAGTACTAGGTGATAAAACCTCAGCAATTAAACACGGATAACTAATGAATTTAGTATTGTTTCGATCTCGTTCGTCACAGGTGACACTAAGGTCGGCATAAAGATATAAATTTGATTCCAAGACTTCTAGCTTGGCATCAGAGTTAAATACTTTACACCCTTTCCCCCGCAGATGATTCCGAACGATAGTTGTAAAATTAACTGCAATTTGACTATGATTGAGAGTCCCACCAGTCATGGCGTAGACTTCACCATATACATATTCATACCGCAGTTCTTGTCGTTCTTCCCACTCTAGATATTCGGTAGGCGTAAATCTGGGCAAATGGTCGGAAGCAGCAACCATAGTTCGATCGATTTAATTCTTCACTAGTTCCGATCGTAACACTACACACACGAACGAACAAATATTGCAATGCCGATCGAACTAAATCGATTGAGATCGAGGACGACGATTCGATCGAGAGATAAATGCTAGCAGCCAGATCCAGAAGGAGGGCTTATCGTCGAACTTGGAGAGCGATCGATCGGTAGCGGTAATCCGATCGGAGTTGGGTTCGAGCCATTGCAATTCAACCTCATCCAGAATTTGGGACATCTCTGGGGTGACTTGAGTATCCACTTCCGGATCGGTGGGGCGGGAGTCTTCCGCATCTGCATTCATCAATTCGTCCAAATATTCCTCGACAGTCATTCCTTTGAGCCGAGCTTGAATTTTGGCACGGGCGAGCAGTCGTTTTGGGAGTCTGAGCGATTGCTTTTCTTCGTAGTCTGGATCGAGTGCTTTTTCGATCGCATTCGCAGTGATTTTTTCTGGTGTGGTATTGGCGACTAAATTCCCCCAGATTTGTTCTAACATTGGATGGTCTTGGTAATAACCTGTTTCGAGCTTTTTGGCTTTAGTTAATACCGCCGCTTGGGAGTAATTTCTGGGCAAGATCTCAAATCCAGAATTAGCTAGATACATGGCTGTATCGGCGGCTTCGATGTAGCTATTGGCTTGCCAGACGGTGAGTTTGAGCTTTTGTCGGCAAAACTGGGCGAAGGTTTTCAATTTATCTTCGCAGTATTTATACGCACATTGGTTGCGGATTTTTTCGAGGATTAATCCGAATTTGATATAGGCATATTGAGCCGATGCTACTACTCGATTGCCCTCATTCCAGCCATCGACATCTTTGAAGTTGAGATCGAATAAGTCTGCTTTCCATTCTGCGATGAGATCGAGTAAATGGCTTTCGATCGATCGTTCGGCGATTGTTTCCATGTCAAAATTAGCCCCAACTGGGGGCGGCGATCGTATTTATTGCTCAAATTAGTCCTTATTTATCGATCGCGATTGCGATCGCGGTCGCTTTCCGATTCACAATTAAGTTAGGCGTTTAATTGGAGAATGGCGACTTCTTTACTATAGCATTTTCGCGCAAATTTGCATAATAAATAGCGTGAATTTGCAAGATAGCTAGAAGAATTGCCAAAATAGGCTAATGATCGATAATGGCAAGCGATTGAAGGAATTAATTAGGAAGCGGGGGTTCCGAATTGGTGCTGTCGCTGAGGCGATCGATGTAGCTCCCTCGACTATGGATAGATGGACGGATAACGCGCCGATCGGTAAGCTGATTAAGTTATCGAGATTTACGGGGATTCCCATCTTGGAGGTAATTAGTTGTTTCGACACCGAAGACGAATCAGCTTCAACAGCACCCGAAACTCAGGGTAGGGGCAATTCATGAAGCGACTATCGCTCAGTACGAGTCGCGTGGGCGATTTGTTAATCTGCTACTTGCTTCGATCGAGATCGTTGTGGCTATTTTCTGGTTTGTACCAATGAATGATGCGTGTCAATGGTAACCCACTCCAGTACTTGTTCGAGATCGATCGTTCGGTATCGCATTGGAGATGACTGACCCCACAGCGATCGCATTTATGCACGATAACTCTGGTACGTAGATGGGTATCGACTGCTTTAGTCGTACCCATTTCCTTAGCATGATAGGAGATCGCGGCGATCGGTGGCTCGGTTTTTAGCTTGTTTTTAAACACCTGCAATTTTTGCTGCAACGTTCGTAGCGGTTCGCTAGTATAGCGTTCTTGGATAGTGCAGCGTTTGAGATCGATCGAGCATTCATCGCAATAGATCGCATCTTTTAAGAGCCAGAACAGCATTGCTCCGCCACCAATAAAACCAGTAATCTGTAAAACTGCATAGAAATATCCTAAATCTCCCAAAGCGAGCGGCGACGATGACGATTGCGAGGAAGATAGCATGGCTTGGTCGCGCGATAATTGCCAATATTGCCAGAATGAGATCGCCTCTCTCGCTAAAACAATTAACAGAGGTAGGACGGATGACTTAACTTAATATTCCCTCGCTCGACCGCCGATCGACCGGATCTTAAAATATCGATCTTTCATTACCTCTCAAAATTAGAGATCTTTTGTGGGAGCGATCGGTTAATCCCCATGCCATCGATCGCGGGTTGGCTCCTTCGACGATTAATATCGCTCTGAGCCATCAATCGGTGCAGGCGGTTTTGGCTCTATCTCGATCGAAATAATTGGCAATTGTCTTCGCTTGGTTCCATCGGTAATAGTTGCGATCGATTAGCTAAAAATATCGATTAACTGCTGCGGATCTCTAGATATTACTGTTGGCGATAAACATTCATGAAACAGAGTTTCGTAGAAAAAACAAGCATAGCCATCAAAACGATTGGCGATCGTAGTATTAACTTGCGATCGAATTAGCTCTGTGGCGATTGGTTTAGTTCTTAAGCCTGTCAAAATTCCAATTAAGGTCGGAATTTTAGTTTTAATCGATCGCACTTCTGACTTGACAATTTCGCTATTAAATGCATCTAATAGATCGCGATAAACTTGCAGTACTAATTCGTCAATTAAGCCCAGATCGCACCACTGCTGCCAATCTACTAAATAACGACTTTTAGAAAAGCTCAACGGATTGGGCGAAATCGAGACGATACAATTGGGTCTAATCGATCGAATCGATCGCACGATTTGTTGTAATAATGTTGTGAGTTGTTTGGCTCGCCACCGATCCCAATTAGCAAACGGATGTCGGTGAAATAATTGGCGAGTAAATCGGTCGTAACCTAACTCGATCGGGAAGGAAAAATGGTCGTCTAATTGAATACCACTAACGGGATAGCGATCGACCAGATCGCCAATTAAATCTACCATGAATTGACGAACTCGATCGTGACAGGGATTGAGCCAGACATTGGGATCTTGTCTGCCACTGGCACCTTGAATCCGTTGACTATTACCGCGCGCATCGAGCATGAGTAAATCTGGATATTGACGCGCTAACGAGGAGCTGGGTGGTACCATCAACCCATACTCAAACCAGGGAATTACCCGAATGTTTAATGGTTGCGCCAACTCGATAATTTCGGCTAATAAATCTCTCCCTACGAAGGGACTATTAGGTAAAACTGTCGATCCAGTTAATTGTTTGGCTACCTCGCTCGGATATAAAGTATATCCCCGTTGCCACACTGCTGGATAAATTGTATTAAATCCTAACTCTGCCAGCCGCAACAATCCCGTCGCCAGATTGCTGCGAGAATTCATCACTCGACTATCGACATTAGTCAGCCAAACAGCTTTTTTCAAGGGGAGTGGGGAG
>NZ_PVWO01000554.1 GCF_003003845.1 Chamaesiphon polymorphus CCALA 037
GTTGTCAGCCTGACTTTTACGGTAAATTATCGATTTGGGGCGGGGGTAGTGGTACCAGGGACGGGGATCTTATTAAATGATGAGATGGATGATTTTGCGATCGCACCAGGGGTACCGAATGTGTTTGGCTTAGTTGGGGGCGAGAAAAACTCGATCGCGCCTGGTAAGACACCGCTATCGAGTATGACACCGACGATCGTTACCGAAAATGGTAAATTCCGTCTCGCCGTCGGCGCACCTGGTGGGAGTACGATTATTACAACTGTTTTGCAAGTCTTGCTCAATGTCTTGGAGTACAAGATGGATGTCGGCGCGGCGGTTGCGGCGGGACGTATTCATCAACAATGGCTACCAGACAAGGTAAATGTCGAGCCGTGGGGCTTCGATCCTGCGACTCTAGCCGAACTCCGCCGTCGGGGACATCAGATCGAGCAACGCGAAGATTGGGGGAATGCTAACGCCATTCAACAATTACCCGATGGTAGGCTCGAAGGTGCCGCAGATCCGCGCGGGGAAGGGACAGCACGGGGCTTCTAAATTAATTGATAATTGATAATTGATAATTGATAATTGGGTTTGAAGGTAATTAACTGCTAATTAGCACTACGACCGATTTTAATTAATTTAGCATCTAAAAATAGATCTCATTTAATCCCAATCGAGCGTGTAAATTAGGGTGTTGGCGATCGAATATACGCTGTTCTGTGTTTGCATCGCTTCCCGCTCCCATCGGTGGCTTTTCATTTCTAAATCCAGTAATGCCGCAATTAGCATAATCCGAGATCTGTAGCCCAAGCTCAAATTATCTGCCCTCGAAATTAACATGTTTAAATTCTTACTCGGAACGCTCGTCTTGACAGCACCGATGGTTATGGCTCATACCCTGCACGCTCAACTCCCACCTGCTGTGCCAGATACGTCCACTCCATCCCCATCTTTGCCACAACCGCAGCCGTCTGTCTCGCCCCAGCCTTCAGTTGCGCCTGCGCCGCAACCTTCCACCGCGCCTCAGCCAGCGACTTCAACCGAGCCAGATTTGACATTGTTGGGCAAAGTTCTCGGTGCATTCTTACGGACTAATAAAGCGAGAACCGAGTCCCAAATTGTGATGAAATTGCAAGGTAAAGATGGGGATGTCGAGATTTATGCTCGCTCCAAAACAGTTGCCAAAACTAGCGGTGAGTTTCGATCGGAACTAACTTTTGCCCAGCCAGGACAACCACCGACAGCAAGTTATACAATCGTCTCTAATGGTAGTAAAGTCTGGATTTATCGACCCGATCGGCGTCAATATTCTCAGACTACTGCTGCCAAATTTCAAGCGCAACCCTATTCATATTTAGTCGGTTTATCAACCATCTTCTTTTTAAGCGTCACCGAAGCTAATCGTCGGGATATCAATGCAGCTTTAGCCGTCAGTCCGAGTTTTCTGACTACGTTACCTAAAGAACAAATCAAAGATTTGCAAGGCAGTATGCGGCAAGTTGACGGAGAAGAATTATATGCCTACTCTTATGAAAATAAGACTGAGAACTGGTCGTTTAATAGTTTAGTCAATCCGCAAACCGGAATTATCAAACAGATTGAATTTACTGGTAAGCTCGATGCTAAAGATGGGGGCACGAACTTTACACTCACTGAAAAAATTATCGATCGCAATTCTCAACCAACGATCGCCAATTCTCTATTCAAATTTTTGCCACCAAAGGGTACCAAGAAAGTTAAATCTGTAGATATAGATCTTATCGGTCGTTAAATAGCTCGGCTCCCTCCCCTTTATAAGGGGAGGGCAGGGGTGGGGTAAAGGACTACGATCGCATCTAACAGACTCGCGTGTAAGTATTAGGCTGGCGCGATCGCACGTCTAAACCTTACACTCCTACCCGCACGGGCGATCGAGTAGATTGAAATTCTACCAAAGCGGGGACTACCATCGATTTACCAGTCATTTCCACAGGTTGGGGAATCTGGAGAATCTCTAGAATCGTGGGAGCTAAGTCTGCTAATTTGCCATCTTCGCGTAAGACGACATCGGTACCGTGTCCCGGTAGCTGACGGCGTTCGCCTTCGACTAAAATCAAGGGTACTTGACTGGTAGTGTGTGCCGTCCAAGGATTGCCCTCTTCATCGCACATGTATTCGGCATTGCCATGATCGGCGGTAATAATCGTCGTCCCGCCAACTTTGCCGACACCTTCGAGCAGCTTACCCAGACAAGCATCTACCGTTTCGATCGCGGTAATCGTCGGTGCCATTTTTCCGGTATGTCCGACCATATCGGGGTTGGCATAATTGACAACGATCAGCGTATAGATCTGTTTGGCGAGTGCAGCCAGAACGGTATCGGTAACTGTATCCGCAGACATCGAGGGTGCGCGATCGTAAGTGCTCACCTGCGGACTGGGAATCAATTCCCGATCTTCGCCAGGGAGCGGTTCTTCTCTACCGCCGTTGAAGAAGTAGGTAACATGGGCGTATTTTTCGGTTTCGGCAACTCGAAACTGTTGCAAACCGCGATCGGCGATGACTTCTCCCAATAAATTCTGGAGCTGCTGGGGTTCAAATGCCACTAGTACTGGTAGCGTTGAATCGTATTGGGTGAAAGTCGCAAAAGTTAGCGGTGTAATTTGCGATCGAATAAAACCTGTAAACGTCGGCTCTACTAGGGCACTAGCGAGCTGTCTAGCCCGATCGGGACGGAAATTAAAGAAAATGACTCCATCGCCGGATTCGATCGCGCCTGGAGCAATTCTCGTCGGGTTAATAAATTCGTCGGTTTTGTCTTCGGCGTAGCTGTCAGTCAGGACTTGAGTAGCAGTTTTACCGTTACCTTCACCAGCTTCGGTCATCACATCGTAAGCTAGCTTGACTCGATCCCAACGTCGATCGCGATCGAGTGCATAATAGCGACCGCCAATTGTCACGATCCTACCGACGCCAATTTTGGCGATCGCGTCTTCAATTTTCTGGACGGCGAGCAATCCGTCGCGCGGATCGGTATCGCGTCCGTCGGTAATCACATGAATGCAGACGTCCTGAATATCTTGGCTGCGAGCCAACTGTAATAGACCGATTAAGTGATCGAGATGGGAGTGAACGCCCCCATCCGAACACAGTCCTAAGATGTGTAGTTTGCTCTGACGCTGTTTGACATCGGTACAAACTTTGACTAGAGCGGGATTCTCTAAAATACTGCCATCTTTGACAGCATCCGAAATCCGCACTAATTCTTGCGGGACAATTCTCCCCGCGCCGATATTGAGATGTCCGACTTCCGAATTGCCCATCTGTCCGTCTGGCAACCCTACTGCTCGTCCAGATGTATCGATGAGTGTATGTGGATAAGCAGCCCAGAGGCTATCAATATTTGGTGTGTTGGCTTGCGCGATCGCATTGCCGTGGATATCTGGACGGTATCCCCAACCGTCTAGAATTACTAGCACCACCGGAGCTACAGGTGCCTGCGCCATATTATTCTTTAGCCTTTTTGTTGTTAAGAATAAGATCGTGTTTATCATAGCAGTTATTCGCAACCTCATTCCGATCGAAACACTACTTCAAATTCCTGAAATGTTTACACGCGAACAGTTTGCGGGCAGATTACGAT
>NZ_PVWO01000555.1 GCF_003003845.1 Chamaesiphon polymorphus CCALA 037
GGATAAGGACGATCGAGTGCCAACCACATTTCACCGATCTTTTCATTTTGTTGATTGACAAGATCGGTATTAAAGAATTTAAAATGAATCAAACTTTGGCCATCTGCTTCAGTTTTAAATGTATAGCTGTTGCTAACTGGTAAAATATCGCCCTGCTGAATGATTTTGTAATGAGAACGATCGGCTAATTCGATAAAGTAGTCGCGTGAAACAGTCCCGACTTTCTCCGTCAATCCCGCCGCGACGATGGCTGCACCTTCAGCCACCGCGTACATGGGACGCGGATGAACCACGACTTTATCTGCGCCGAAGGCAGCTTTGACACGTTCTTGGACGATCGGAATTTGCGAAGAACCGCCTACCATCAAGATCGTATCGATCGCGTCGGCTGGGTAGTCAGAATATTTAATTGCCTCCTGACAGATCGAGATCGTGCGCTCGACTAGCGGCAAAATCATCGCTTCAAATTGGGCGCGCGTCACGGTAACATCGATCGGAATCGCCATCCCCAGATCGTCGAGTAGCGGCGTTGCCGGAATAATTTTTGCGGAGAGGGAACTGCTCAGATCGATTTTGGCTTTCTCTACCGCCATTTTGAGATCGCCCAAAAAGCGCACTTTTTGATAATGGGGCATCTGGGCAATTAAACCATCGATATCCTCTAAATCTTCTTCAGCAGCGACTTGTTGCTTGACTAGCTCGATGATGCGATCGTCGATGTCATCGCCACCCAGCCACAGATCTCCGGCTTTACCCGACTCGATAAATTGAGTTCCCGCCGCCGTAATCAAAGCCGAGTCAAAAGTACCACCACCAAAGTCATACACCAAGATCGTTTTGACATCATCGGCGTTGGGTTTGAACCCATAAGAAATAGCAGCGGCTGTCGGTTCTGGTAACAGTTCTGGCTCAGAAAGACCCGCTCTTTTGGCGGCGGCTTGAGTTGAATATCGTTGTTTGTCGCTAAAGTAAGCAGGAACGGTAATTACCGCTCGATCGATCGTACTTTTTTGCCCTTTTTGGCTTTGGTAAAGTTGAGCGTTTTGGACGACTTTTTTTAAGATTTCGGCGGAAATATCTTCGGGTGCGTACTCTTTGCCACCCAGCCAGACGGATAGACTATTATCGGTACCTTCGATCGATTGAGTTATCTTGTAGTGCAACCGTGCTAATTGTGCCTGGACGACAGGATCGCTAAAACCACGCCCAATTAAGCGTTTGATCGAAATAATCGTATTTTCTGGGTCGGCTTTTAATTGGTTGTAAGCTGTTTCGCCCACAATGATGCCATTTGGTGTAGTGGCGACGACAGAGCGAGTTAATTTGCGATCGGGAGCTTGATTATCATCAGCCGTAACGACTTCTACGTCCGCAAATTTGAAAGCAGCAACAGAATTGGTTGTGCCTAGATCGATCCCAACTATATTTCCCATGTAATTCTTGACTACGCTCGCTCGTGTCTTCAGTACTGACTAGGGCTAGTGTACCCAGGTGTTCGGTAAAAACTACAGGTAGAGAGGGAGATTTGGGGTGGATGGGTGGATGGGTGGATGAGTGGATGGGTAATGGAGTGCAAAAGGACGCTTGCGTCCAGCATTACACTATCCACTATTCACTATTCACTATTCCCTAACTTTACTAGTACCAGAGGTAATCGCATGAGTGAGATCTTCGATCTCATTGAGGAGGGGATCGATAGCAGTGGGAGAGAGAAAGACATTTGAGTCTACGATATCGATCGTGAGTAGTTTTTCTAGTTGAAGGGCTAATTGTTCGATCGGCTTGGCGGTAGTGGCGGTAATTGCCACCGCACCGACGTTTGCGCTGGCTCCTTTAATGGCGTGCAGGTGGTGCTCGATCGTGCCGAGATCGCCTGTGGCTAAGGCGGCGCGGATCGATCGGAGCTGTTCGCGGGTATTTTCGACAAAGACTTGTAAAATCGCCCGTTCAAATTCAGCATCATTAGTGGATACTTCTGCGGATTCTGGTTCTTCAGATGATGCTGGTGGCTCGTTGGTGGGGAGAGGCTCTGGTACAGAAGTCTCTGCGGTAGGATCTGCTGGCGGTGGAGTGACATCGCTAGCAGACTCAGACGTCACGGCTTGTTGCGTCCATTGGGCGATTTTGGCCGACAGTTCGTCTTTGCGAACGGGTTTAGACAAAAAGTCATCCATCCCTGCGAGCATGGCTAATTCGCGATCTTCTTTCATCGCGCTGGCAGTGAGGGCGATAATAATGGTATGGCGTGCTTTACCTTCGCGCAGCCGGATTTCTTTGGTGGCGGCGTAGCCATCGAGCCGAGGCATGTGGCAATCCATCAAAATTGCATCGTAATTTTGACTGGCAATCTTTTCGAGCACTTCCTCGCCATCGCAGGCGAGATCGGCAGCATAGCCTAAGTTTTTGAGTTGATTTAGGGCAACTTTTTGATTGACTTTATTATCTTCAGCTACCAAAATCCGCAGACTCGAACTAACTTGTTGGGGGAGGAGTAGTTGGGAGGGTGGTGCATCGTTGACGCTCGGTAATGTCTGCGGCTGGGGTTCGGGCAGGAGATTTTGGATCTCGATGCAGCGATTGAGGATCTGCATCGGTTTGGCTGGTTTGAAGGCGTAGCCAACGATCTTGGCTTTTTGTTGAAGCTGTGAGGCGCGTTCGTATTCGTTGAATGAGATCGTCGCGATCGTCCGCAGATTGCCGAGTTCTGGATAGTGTCCGATCTGTTCTGGGAGGGTGGTATTGGGGCTGTCGGGGTATGCTAAATCTGTAATTAGGGTTTGGAAAGGTTTGCCCATGACTGCGGCTGCTAAGAGCATATTCATGGCAGCAGTGCTATTGTTAGTAATCGTGACGAGCGCGCCATAGTGTTCGGCTGCTGAGGCGATCGCGTGGCGACTGTGATCCCAATTGCCAGCGATCAGGATGCGTTGTCCCTGAATGCCTTGGGCGAGTTGGCGAGTAAGTGCCAATTCGTCGCTGATATCGGCGGGGAGAGTCGATCGCGAGCAAGTCAGGGTAAACCAAAAGATCGAACCTGCATCTGGCGCGCTAATTACCCCAATTTCACCGCCCATCATTTCGATCAATCGCTTGGAAATAGCCAAGCCTAACCCCGTACCGCCATATTGTCTGGTAGTAGAGGAATCAGCTTGGGAGAAGGATTGAAAAATCTTGTCTTGACTATCTAAATCGATACCGATGCCCGTATCTTGAACTTGGAAATAGAGCGTTGTCTGTCGAGTGGTAGTCGCGATCGCGCTAATATCGATCGACACGCCCCCGCGATCGGTAAATTTGATCGCATTACCGATTAAGTTAGTTAAAATCTGTCCCAGCCGCGTCGGATCGCCTTGCAAATTGTTGGGGATGCTCGGTTCGATCCGACAGCTCAATTCGATCCCTTTGGAATAAGCATTATTAGCCAAGACTTCGATCGTTTGCTCGACGGAATCAGTCAAGCTAAAGTTAATTTCTTCTAGGTGTAACTCGCCAGCTTCAATTTTAGAAAAATCTAAGATTTCGTTGATGATATTCAACAAGTTATCGGAGCTACCTCTGATAATCTCGACGAAATTGCGTTGTTCCTCATTGAGATTGGTATCTAAT
>NZ_PVWO01000556.1 GCF_003003845.1 Chamaesiphon polymorphus CCALA 037
GAGAGCCGATAATGAAGCCATCGCAGGCTTGGACGGCGGTGGTAATTTCTTCGGGTTCGGTAAATTCACAATCGATCGAGCGAACATTGACTCCCGATTGAGTAATGCCTTTTTCGATCGCTCTGGCGAGGGTGGCGGTATTGCCGTATGCGGATGTATATAAGAGCGCGACGCTGAGATCTTTTTTCTGCTGCTGTTCGCACCAGCTCTGATAATCGAGTGTCAAAACGCTGCGGCTGTGGCGGACGATCGAGCCGTGAGCGGGTGCGTAGATGCGGGTGGGGAATTCGGCTATTTTCAAGAGAATCGCCTCTACCTGAGTCGATTGGGCGGCGTAGAGACAATCGAAATAATACTTGCGATCGTCGGCGAGGGTTTTCCAATGTTCGTCAAAAACGGCATCATCGCAAACGTGGGAGCCGAAGAGTTTATCTGTATATAAGATTCCGGTACCTCGATCGAATGTACACAGCGCGTCGGGGTGACGGGGGGTAGGGACGAAGCGGAATTGCAGAACGTGTCCGTTACCCAGATCGAGGGTTTCTTCATCCCGCACGACGTGAACTTTGAGAATTCGATCGGTACCAAATTCGATGCCCAAATCGTGGGCTTCATCTTCGCGGGGAGATGGTCGATCGAAGGATTGGTTGGCAAGTACCGATCGTAGGGTATTCACGCCTGGTTTGGAACAGATGATGGTGGCGTAGGGAGCGGCTTCTAGTAACCGTTTGAGGGTGGCAATCCGGTTGGGGTTGATGTGGCTGAGGATGATATAGTTCAACCGTTGGTAGTAGGCGTGTTGTCCGAGTTCTTCGAGGAAGATGTCGGTGAAGGATTCGCCAGGAGGATCGATCAGGGCGATGGAGTCGGCTTCGATCAGGTAGGAGTTAGCGGTGGTGCCTTTTTGACGGGCGTATTCGATTTCAAATTTGAGGCGTTCCCAAGTACGGGAGCGGAGGACGGTGGTGTCGGTGCCGATTTCGGCAATTTGTACGTCGCGGGGTTTTGTGGGTGTCATTGGTAATTAATTAAGGGTAAAGGGGAAGGGGGAAAGGGACGGAATAATTGCGAGATTATTTATGAGGATGAATATCTAATTGCGATCGATAAGCCTGCGGGACTATTATCTGTACCCGGACGGACGAGCGATCTACAAGATAGCGTGCTGACTCGGTTGCGTGCATTGTATCCCGAAATTTATGCCGTTCATCGACTCGATCGAGATACATCGGGCATATTATTATTCGCACGGGACAAACTCACTTATCAATATCTGAGCCAGCAATTTGAGAATCGACAGGTACGCAAGATTTATGAGGCGATTTTAGGCGGGAAGATAGAGTTAAAGAAAGGATCGATCGATTTACCGTTATGGGGCGATCCTGTCGATCGACCGCGACAGAAAGTAGACTTTAATTTGGGTAAACCTAGTTTGACTGAGTTCCAGGTATTAGAGCAAATCGACGGCTACACGCGGATTGAATTTAAACCAGTTACGGGGCGGACGCATCAATTACGCGTCCATGCAGCCGATGCTCGTGGGCTAGGTGTGTGTATTTTAGGCGATCGACTCTACGGTTGTCAGACTGATGTGAAAAGATTGCATCTTCACGCACGAGAATTGATTTGTACGCATCCATCCACATTAGAACGAATCTCAATCCAAACTCCATGCCCATTTTGAATCCAATTATCCGATCGACTATCGATGCACTTATTATCCACCGGAATACCTGTTGCCAAGCCGCTCAGATAACCCCAAGTAAAGCTGGATAGAGGCGACTCTGTAATTTTACATAAAATATTATCGATCGAGTGTCAAGACTTACCAAATCCCACTCAGACTCAGTACGAAACCTGGCATCACATCCTCACAACTAATTGACAGCGGTGACTCTAACACTTCTACAGCTTGCCCTAAACGATAGATCTCGACCTTTCGATCCTGAGGATTGACAAGTAGCCCTAATCTTACTCCCAGCCGTTGGTATTCAATCATTTTGTCTCGAACGGCACTCAACCTGTCAGTGGCAGAACGTAACTCAATCGCAAAATCGGGAACCACTGGAATAAATCCGACGATATTTACGCCCTCCAAACGGGACTTTTCAATCCAAGAGACATCTGGCGATAGTTTACCCCCATCGATTGCTGTAAAATCATAGCCAGTCGAAGAATCAAATGTTTCACCTAGATTGGTTAGCTCGTTCCAATTCCAAACTCTGGCAAATAAATTACCATTTTTTTTGCCAGTCTCACCACCAGTCGGAGACATCACAATCAATTCTCTATTTCGGGTCAATTCAAGGCGTAAATCGGGATTATCGGCGCAGAGGATATCAAATTGTTCTGGAGTAACAATGAGAGTTGTATTACTGACATCTAGCAATAGCGATCCAGTATTAAAGGGTGTGTTATGAGTAGTAGCAATCGTCATAAAATTTCCAAACGTTTGCGATGGTTGAATTATATCATTTTCCCCCTATCCCCTGTCTTGATTCGCTAAACCGTCGGGGAACCCGACGAGCGCGAATCGCTATTCCTGCTCCCTATTCCCTATATTCTGCTAGAGTGAGATCTGAGAAATTCAAGTGTTGTAAACCTAGCATGGCAGAAACTCTATTTTTTAATGCCCTACGTGCCGCGATCGATGAAGAAATGGCGAGAGATTCAGCCGTAATGGTAATGGGTGAAGACGTGGGACATTATGGCGGTTCCTACAAAGTCACCAAAGATCTCCATAAGAAATATGGAGACTTACGCGTCCTCGACACCCCGATCGCCGAAAATAGTTTTACGGGGATGGCTGTAGGTGCTGCCATGACCGGATTGCGTCCGATTATTGAAGGGATGAATATGGGGTTTCTGCTCCTAGCCTTCAACCAGATTTCTAATAACGCGGGGATGTTGCGTTACACCTCTGGTGGTAATTTTACGATTCCGTTAGTCATTCGCGGCCCAGGTGGCGTCGGCAGACAATTGGGTGCGGAGCATTCCCAACGTTTGGAAGCTTATTTCCAAGCAGTTCCTGGTTTGAAGATCGTTGCTTGTTCTACGCCACGTAATGCCAAAGGCTTGCTCAAAGCAGCAATCAGAGACGAAAACCCAGTCTTATTCTTCGAGCATGTCTTGCTCTACAACCTCAAAGAAGACTTGCCAGATGAGGAATACGTACTCCCACTAGATAAAGCCGAAATCGTGCGTCCTGGTAAAGATGTGACCGTCCTGACTTACTCGCGGATGCGCCACCATTGTACCCAAGCGATGAAAACCTTAACAGACAAAGGTTCGACTTGCGATCCAGAAATTATCGATTTAATTTCGCTCAAACCGTTAGATTTAGAGACAATTGGGGCATCTATTAAGAAGACGCATAAAGTAATTATCGTCGAAGAATGTATGCGCACGGGTGGTATTGGTGCCGAACTCGTTGCATCCATCAACGACAACTTCTTTGACGAATTGGACGCACCCGTCCTGCGGATGTCGTCACAGGATATTCCGACTCCTTATAATGGAAAGTTAGAATACCTCACAATTATTCAACCACCCCAGATTGCTGAAGCGATCGAAAAGATGGTTGCAGGCAAGC
>NZ_PVWO01000100.1 GCF_003003845.1 Chamaesiphon polymorphus CCALA 037
CAGATGTGTATAAGAGACAGAAGTAGGTATGTGCAATTATTTGTAAATATAAATTATGTTTGAAACCTAGTTGGTGGGCAGTGCCCACCCTACTAACTAATCTGACGCGACTAAAACTACTCAAACTATCAGCGATCGACTATCAACTAGTTTGCCAATATTGATATGCCGTATATGCCATCGTCACCACCCCAGTAATAATCGCCGACTCATCCACCATAAATTGGGGATGATGGAGGGGATGATTCTTAGTATCGGGCGTACCGACACCCAAGCGAAACATCGTTCCTGGAGCATGTTGCAAGTATACAGAGAAGTCCTCCGCACCGAGGGAGGGTTCGGGTAAGATTTGGACTCGATCGCTGCCCCAGGCGGCTCTGGCGGACGATTCGAGGATCTGAGTTAAGGCAATATCATTCTGTACGGAAGGGACGCCGCGCCGATAATTAACTTGGCATTTCGCACCATAAGTCCGACAAATATCGGTAACAATTTGCTCGATCCAATCGGGGAGCGTTGCATGTGTATCGGGATGGAGCGATCGAACCGTACCGGATAACTCCACGCGATCGGCAATAATATTAGGAGCGCGCCCACCGCTAATCGTGCCGATCGTCAATACAATCGGGCGTAATGGATTCTGGGTGCGACTGATTGCCTGTTGCAGTCCGGTAATTACCTGCGAGGCGATCCAGATCGCATCCACGGCTTCATGGGGTCTGGCACCATGTCCGGATTCGCCGATAATGGTAATTTCCAGATCGTCAGCAGCGGCGGTTAAGGCTCCGTACCTAATCCCGATCGAGCCTGCTGGAATCGATGGAAATACGTGAAGGGAAAAAATACTATCCACCTCTTTCATCACCCCGTCAGCGACCATCCAGGAGGCTCCCTGCGCGATTTCTTCAGCGGGTTGAAAGATAAAGCGCGTCGTACCGGGTAATTCCATGCCCAATTCTGCCAAAATCATCGCGGTACCCAAGCCGACGGTAGTATGCACATCATGACCGCAAGCGTGCATGATACCCTGATTTTTGGAGCTAAATGGCAACCCCGTCCGCTCGACGATCGGTAATGCGTCCATATCCGTCCGAATCGCCAACAGGCGATTATCTGTACCCGCACCAGCCAGTTCGCCGACAACACCCGTTTTCCCCACCGATTCCTGTGTCTGCAATCCCGCCGCCGACAATACCCCCGCGATATAAGCAGCCGTTTGATATTCCTGTCCGCTCAATTCGGGATGCGCGTGGATGTGACGGCGAATTTCAATCAATCTTGGTGCGAGATTGGTAGCGATAGAGTGAATGCGATCGAGCATGAGGGAGTTGGGAGTTTGGAGTTGGGAGAGAGGGACTGGAAACTCAGCCTAGTAGGGTGGGCACTGCCCACCAGAAAGGTTTCAGGTGATTCTAATCTATTAATATTTATTTATTCCTACTCAAAAACCTCATGACAGATCGCCAAGAGACAATTTTAGGATTCGATCCGGGTAAGGATAAGTGTGGAGTAGCAGTGATGGATGGAGATCGAGCCTTACTTTACCATCAAGTACTGTTGACAGCCGAGGTCGTTGCACAGATTAGCAATCTATGTCAGCAGTATAACGTCAGTCGGATTGTGATGGGCGACCAAACTACCGCGAAACAATGGCAACAACAGTTAACAGCAGTATTCCCCAATTTACCAATTACTTTAGTTGACGAGCGGTATAGTAGTCTCCAAGCACGCGATCGCTATTGGCAGATGTATCCGCCTAACTTTTTTACCAGTTTAATTCCTCAAGGGATGCGCCAACCACCCCGCCCGATCGACGATCTGGTCGCTATTATTTTAATCGAGCGATTCTTGGGCAAACACCCCGATCGTTAAGAGAACGCAGCGATTCACATCATCCGGTAGCGGCACATCGAAAAACACATTGCTCTATGCCGATCGTGGCCATTTATTCGAGTCTACCTTCGACTTGCGCGTTAAAGCCATAGATTTCGCGAGAGCCACTGAGCGCGACTAATTGGACTTGTTTCTCGTCTCCAGGCTCGAATCTGACTGCGGTACCCGCTGGGATATCGAGGCGCATTCCTTTGGTTGCCGCTCGATCGAATCTCAAAGCGGCATTAACTTCATAAAAGTGGTAGTGAGAGCCAATTTGGATCGGTCGATCGCCTGTATTTGCGACTGCAATCTGAAGGGTAGCACGATCGCTATTTAGTTCGATTTCGCCATCTCTGGCAATAATTTCGCCGGGAATCATAAGTGAGTGAATAGTGGATAGTGGATAGTGGATAGCGACTTGCGCACGCCTTTGTTTCCCGGCGGTTTGCGGATGCATTTCCGGTCGGGTCTCCCGATCGTGGAAATGCACCAAGCAGCAAATCAAGACAGTGGATAGTAATTAGCGAGTGAATTCTATAGATATTCCCGATATTATATATCGATCGAGTAGTCGAAAACCGATTTAACTATTCACTATCCACTACTCACTATCGACTAATTCACGCTGTTTTAAAGAAGCGAATCAGTTCGCGAGCGTGTTCGAGAAATTGTCCGTCAACGGTAATTTGCGAGATGGCTTGTTTGGCTTCTTGAGCTAATCGTTGATGCTCTAGTTCGTTACTCGCACGCAGATCCGCGATCGCAACTGTTAGTTTGGAGATTTCTGAGCGATTGGTGTCCCACCGAGAATTTTGCTGACTCAACCACGAATCATCTTCGTCAGGATTTAACTTGTCCATTAATTGAGCGACTCGATCTTCTAAGGTATGAAACCTGTCGCGTAGTTCGATAATATCATTGCGGGGGTAAGTAAATTGTTGTCGCATTCCACTCAGTCGTTCGGCTAGATACTCATAAGTACTAATTGCCGGACGTAATAGTGTGAGTAAAAGTACGCCAACCGAACTCCAATAACCTAAAGGTGTAATCCCACTAATTGCCAACCAATATAATCCGATCGCCGTACCTAAATGCAACCCGATCGCGACGATTAAAGACTTATTCGCAATACCACTCGCATATTGAATCGATCGATCTTCGACCTCGATACCTTGAAGTTGAGAGTCTTTGCCTGTCTGATATACGTCTTTTGCTTTAAAATAAATATTCCAGGGAACTGTAACGATTAAAATCGTCCATTCAAAAATTCCAATCCCGATCGCCCAGTCCCATAAACTACCCGTTGGCATCTGAAACCAATTTAATAAACCAAAGGCTAATAGAGCCAGAAACAGCAATCCAGAATTAAAAACTGCGATGCTACCGTACATAAGATATCTCTCGTGTTTATATTTGCTTATGCTCCATTGTGGATCGATATCCAGTGGCTTAACGATCGGCTTATGCTACTTTCTCAACCGCACAAAACGCATCCCCAATTTCTTGAAGAAATCGCACAAAACATATCCCCGACTTCTTAAAGAAGTCGGGGATATGGGTCGCTAATAAATTAATAACCGATTAGACCAAATTGCGATCGGTTAAAATTTCATAACCATCTTTGGTTACCAAGACAGTGTGCTCGAATTGAGCGGACAAAGATTTATCGATCGTGACTGCCGTCCATTTATCTGGCATCATTTTCGTAATCTTCGAGCCAGCATTGATAATCGGTTCGATCGCGATCGTCATTCCCGCTCTCAATTTGACATTGGGCATCTCGCGCGTGCGGAAATTAAATACTGATGGTTCCTCGTGCAAGTTGCGTCCGACGCCATGTCCGGTAAAATCTTCTACCACACTAAAGCCATTTGCCTCTACATGGTCTTGAATTGCGCCAGCAAGATCCAGTAAGTAAGCACCTTCTTTGACCTGTTCTATGCCCTTGTAGAGTGCTTCCTCAGCAACTTTAATTAATTTAGCAGCGTCGGGGCTGACGGTACCGACCCCAATGGTCACGCAAGAATCGCCATGAAATCCCTGAAAGAAGGCTCCTGTATCGACTTTGAGCACATCTCCTGGTTTGAGAACTTTTTTCCGATTGGGGATGCCATGCACCGCTTCATTATTGATACTCGAACAGATCGAGGCGGGGAATCCATACAACCCTTTGAAGCTAGGAATCGCATCCATTTCCCGAATCCGCTTCTCAGCATAAGCGTCTAAATCTGCGGTAGTCATCCCTGGCTCTACCATACCCATGATTTCTTTCAACACGGTTGCCACAATCCGCGAAGATTGGCGCATGATGCCGATTTCCCGCTCGGTTTTAATCTGGATGCCCTTTTGTTGCTTCTTTTCGCGGGTGGGTTGCTGCTTTTGCAAAAGTAAATCGCTGAGAATATTCATATCGTGATGGAGCAGGCTGAATAAAGGTACGTTAGTTGGGAGTTGGGAGTTGGGAGTTGGGAGTAGATTTAGACTCTATACCATTCATTTTAGTGCTTTCTTCGATCGTTGGCGTAGCTACTAGGCAAAGAGCATTCCCGCAACCGAATCGCTCGATATTTACCCTCGATCGAAGTTTAATCGATCGCGATCGACAGCCCCGTTTTATACTATCCCCAACTCTAACGTTGCTAATGTTCAAGAAATTAATGTTTATCTAAAGCCCATCTACTCCCAACTCCCCACTCCCAACTCCCCACTCCCCACTCCCAACTCCCAACTCCCAACTCCTCACTCCCCACGCCTATGTCAGAAAACCGTATCCGAGTTGCCAAAGATAAAGCCGAATTAGTCAAATCGTTAATTGCATCGACTGAAAATAATAGCCCCTTCCAAACTTATGCGGATGTAATGTTATTCGCAGCAGTATTAGGTGCCAAGCACAACCAGCGCATACCTCTGGGCGAAATCTCCAAAAAAGAACCAGGGCCGATTAGTATTGAGATCTTCATCGCGCGGGGTTACGATCCGGTACTGAAATTGATTGCGATCTCAGCTACCGAAAATATTAATGTAATTTCACCCGTTGGCGGAGCCTCTCCCATGTCGAATCGAGCCGACGTCGAACAGCAGCGGATTGGGATCTTTGAAGAGTATGCCAATGGTGGATTGGATTTACTCGATCGAGAATTGTGTGGTGCGGTAGACTATACCGAGCGAATTTTACTGATGCTCTCAGTTGAGGCAAAGCAACGAATGCCACACGGCAAGATGGGATCTGCCTCTAATTCTAATGGCGAAGATCCTACCTCAACAGCACCAGCCGAATTCGATCTGCGAAAGTTTTTGGGTTAAATATGTTGTCAAAGAAACAAAACCAATTAAACTAGGGTCAGCAGATATATGCGTCCATCATTCCACCTAACGGGGAATGCCGTTACTTGGAGATTGTATTATGAACGTCTTACTCCTCTATCCCCGATTCCCTAAGAGTTTTTGGTCGTTTGAGAAAACGATCGAGTTAATGGGTCGCAAAGCTTTGATCCCACCGTTGGGGCTGATTACCGTCGCTGCCATCCTACCTCAAGAGTGGAACTACAAGCTCGTCGATTTGAACGTTCGGGAAGTAACCGAAGCTGAGTGGAGTTGGTCGGAAATGGTAATTTGCTCGGCGATGATCGTGCAAAAACCAGATTTACTCGCCCAGATTCAAGAAGCCAAACGCAGGGGCAAGCGCGTCGCCGTCGGTGGGCCTTATGCTACTGCCTTACCCCATGAAGTTACCCAGGTGGGGGCAGATTATCTAATTTTAGATGAAGGCGAACTGACGATTCCGTTGTTTGTCGAAGCCATCAATCAAGGCCAAATGTCTGGCATCTTCCGCGCGCCCAATGGCGAACGTCCCGATGTCACCAGCACCCCCGTTCCTCGCTTTGAACTGCTGGAATTCGATGCTTATGCGGAAATGTCCGTGCAGTTTTCGCGCGGCTGTCCGTTCCAATGTGAGTTCTGCGATATCATCGTCCTCTACGGTCGCAAACCCCGTACCAAAGCACCAGCACAACTGCTCAAAGAACTCGATTATCTCTACGAATTGGGTTGGCGGCGGAGTATTTTTATGGTCGATGACAACTTCATCGGCAACAAACGCAACGTCAAACTGTTGCTCAAAGAATTATTGCCCTGGATGATCGAACATAAATATCCCTTCTCCTTTGCGACCGAAGCCTCCGTCGATTTAGCAGGCGACCAAGAGCTGATGGATATGATGGTCAAATGTAACTTTGGAGCCGTCTTCCTAGGCATTGAAACCCCCGATGAAGAGAGTTTAGCACTCACTCAAAAACACCAAAATACCCGCAGTTCCCTCAGCGAAGCAGTGAATAACATCACAAAATCGGGCATCCGCGTCATGGCTGGCTTTATTATCGGCTTCGACGGCGAAAAAACAGGTGCGGGCAACCGAATCGTTAAATTCGTCGAGCAGACCGATATTCCTACTGCTGTATTTAGTATGCTCCAAGCATTGCCAGATACCGCTTTGTGGCATCGGTTGACCAAAGAAGGCCGAATGCGTGTCGAGGGTGCAAATATCAATCAAACCACATTGATGAATTTTGTCCCGACTCGTCCCTTAGAAGAAATTGCCTGCGAGTATATGGATGCCTTCGATGAATTATACGAGCCATCTAAGTTCCTCGATCGCACTTACCGTCACTTCCTGACACTCGGTACCGCTACCTATCCCGATAAAGGCAAAGGTCGCAAGAAACCATTTAGTTGGGTGGTACTTCGCGCTCTGCTCATCATCTGTTGGCGACAAGGGGTGGTGCGTTCTACCCGTTGGCAGTTCTGGCGCAATCTTTGGAGTATGCAACAGATCAATCCTGGTGGGGTAGGTAGCTATTTGGGTGTTTGCGCTCAAATCGAACATTTCTTAGAATACCGAGGCATCGTGCGCCGGGAAATTGGCACTCAATTAGCCGAATTTTTGGCCGAAGAAGCCAGACTTAAAGTCGCAGAGGCGTCTGTAGAAAAAGTTGCAGTTGCTGAAACTGCTGCCTAAATAGTAGATACGATCTGACGCTAAAAAATCGAGGTAGGGTAATTTATCAAGTAC
Source organism: Chamaesiphon polymorphus CCALA 037 (assembly GCF_003003845.1). Classification (GTDB taxonomy): domain Bacteria; phylum Cyanobacteriota; class Cyanobacteriia; order Cyanobacteriales; family Chamaesiphonaceae; genus Chamaesiphon; species Chamaesiphon polymorphus. The sequence goes on from NZ_PVWO01000100.1 coordinate 6,944, forward strand.
CCCTACCTCGATTTTTTAGTCGATTTTCTGGATTAATTATGTGAGTAATCTGCGATGACTTCCGGCTGTTTTTCTTGATATATCGCCCACATCTGACAATAAGCCTCTTCCATGTCTAGCGTAAACTGCTTGGCATTCCAGACAGGCGCAGTAGTGCGTCCGATGCGTAACTTGTCGCGGATTTCCAATCTTAACTCACGATCGAGTCCCAATTTTATCCCCCACTCGACATATTCCTCTGCATTCCAGGCAATACCTTCCTCAATCCCCGCATTGAGCATGAAAGTATAACTATTGCGCGCCGCAAATTGTTGTCCTACCCGAGTTACCATCGGAATTCCCATCCACAGGGTTTCGAGAGTAGTGGTGGCTCCATTGTAGGGGAAAGTATCGAGCACGACATCCGCGATCGCCAGATTGGCTCGATGAGTATATTCGTCAGCAACATTGCCCAAAAACCGCAATCGATCGAATTCTACACCTTCTTCTGCGGCAATTTTACCGAAAAATTCCTGGATAATCGTGGGATCTGTATCGCCTTTGATAAGAAAATAACTGTTAGGTACCGACTTCAAAATCCGCAATTGCAATCTTACTGTTTCGGGATGACGTTTGTGGCCTCTTTGTCCGCTCCAATAAACAACCGCATCATCAGGAATATTCAAATTTCGTCTTTTTAGTGTGGGTATACCAACTTCAAAACCATTTACCGCTAAATAAGTCTGCGGTAATCGCCAAATCTTTTCTTGATAATATTCCTGAGCATTATCTGGCAAGACATAAGGATCGGCAATAAAATAATCGACAGTCGGCAAACCCGTTGCATCCCATCCCAACCAACTAACTTGCACTGGTGCGGGTTTGGCAGCTAGTACTTTACAGGTGGTATTCAGCGTCAGGCTATCTAATTCGATCAGAATATCGATCTTATCTGCTTTGATTTGTGCAGCAATAGAATCAGGATGAGGAGCAAGACAGTAACTAACATGAGATCGATCTCGAAACCATTGCTGATAGAAAGGATCGTCGGGATTATGGTTGATGCAATATGTGAAAACTTGAAATTTTTTGAGATCGTGATTCTGCATTAACCAACGACTCAACCACCCAACAGAATGACTTTTCAACGTAGAGGCTAAATAGCCAATTCTAATAATGCCAGCTTCTTTTGGTAATGCTACTGGTTCGATGTTATCGATCGAAGGTAAAGTCTGATTATATTGAAGATACTTATGCGCAATTTGATTCTGAAGTGGCCGAAAGTATGAAGGTCTATCTTCAACACACGGGAAGAACACAGATGACACTATCAAAGATTGATTGATATGTACTGCTAAATTTTCATGATTGCTGCCTGCAAAATCTTCAAGTAACTGATAATGTCTCGCTACAATTGACTTAGCACTTAACCAGTCACCAGCACTAAGCAAAGTTCTAATGATGCTAAAATTAGCAATTATTCGATCGGTTAAATTTTCGCAAAAATTGTAAGCATGAAAACCAATATCTATGGCTTTTTTGTAATTATTTAAACTGCAATTTAAAGTGGAACCAACATTGAGAATTCTAATATTATTAGGTTGAAACTCTAGGCAAATTTCTATGATGTCAACTAAAAATAAACTTCCACCAAATCGATGATTTAAATTCAGAGTTGCGTTTGCGATACTAATAATTAAGTCGAGTCTATAATTAGGAACTATCGACAAACATTGCCGAACAAATGTAGATACTAGTATGCTGGGAAATAACAATATTGATTCGAGTAAGTTTTGCAAAAGTTCTCGATCGATATCCTGTTCGGTGGCATCAGTTAATATTTCAATATATTGAAATTCAGTTAATGTTTCGGGAGTAAATCTTCCGAATTTAACTTCTAAGAGAATCGAACGGAATAAGTTGTCCACATGAGCGGAATTTATTTCTCGCAAATACTGACAAATTAGCCATGCTTCATCGAGATTATTTTCTGCGAATTTTCGAGCGGCAACTCGATCGATCGCAGTAGATAATTCATGAGTGAGAATATCGCTTTCTAGCTCGGATGAGCGATCGAATGGAATAAACCAAGTAGCTTGAGCTTCAACTTCTTGCTGTTGAAGTAAATAGGCAATTCCCAAATTCCAATAATTTTGGTTTTGGTCTTCTCCTTGTGTGATAATTGTCTCGTAATAATCGATAGTTCGATCTAAAAATGCCGATTCAAATTGAAGATCGAAATCGATTGAAGTTAGATTTAGAGCCTGCATAGATTAGTTATTCTCGTGAAGGTTGCCGATTTGCCAGTTGTTTTGTTGATAGATTGCCCACATTTCTCGATAAGCTTGCTCCATATCGAGTGTAAACTGCTGGGCATTCCAAACAGGTGCAGTTTGACGACCAGAACGCAACTTTTCACGAACTTCTAGACGTAAATGACGATCGAGTCCTAATCTAATTCCCCACTCGACATACTCTTGCTCAGTCCAGGCAATTCCTTCTTCGATCCCAGCATTGAGCATGAAAGTATAACTATTACGCGCGGCAAATTGCTTGCCTACCCGCGTCACCATCGGGATACCCATCCACAGAGTTTCTAACGTAGTAGTCGCACCATTGTATGGGAAAGTATCGAGGACGATATCGGCAATTGCCAGGTTAGCACGGTGCGTATATTCATCGCGAACGCCAGGTAAAAACCGCAAGCGATCTAAACTAACACCCTCCTCTTCTCCAATTTTGCCAAATAGATCCCGAACCATCTCAGGATCGCTTTTACCTTTAATTAATAAGTAGCTACCAGGCACATTGGCAATAATCCGCATCTGACATCTAATATTATCGGGGTGGCGTTTGTAACCACCCTGACTGCTAAAGTAAACTACGGCATCCGCAGGAATATCTAACTCTTGACGAGTGATATTGGGAATGCCAACTTCAAATCCATCTACAGCTAGATATGTTTGCGGTAATTTCCACAATTTTTCTTGATAGTAATCTTGAGCATCTTCAGCGACAACATAAGAATCGACAATAAAATAATCGATCGCCGGAATTCCAGAAGCATCGAAACCCAACCATGTTGCTTGTATCGGAGCTGGTTTGTATGCCATTATCTGACAGCTCAAGTCGAAGGTAAGACTATCTAAATCGATGAGAATGTCAATCTCATCTGCTTTAATTTGTGTAACTACTTCGCGAGCAAGATGTAGTGGATTACTATTAAAATAATAACTAACATCAGCTTTATCTCGAAACCATTTATGATTGAATGGATCTCGCTCATTTTGGTTGATACAGTAGATAAAAACTTGGAAAGACTGTCGATCGTAATATTGAAATAACCACCGACTCAACCAACCTACAGAGTGAGATCTTAAAGTAGAAGCTAAATAACCAATGCGAAGAATACCAGACTTTTTGGCTAAAGATGTATCAAACTTAGGCTCAAAATTTAGTACAGGAAGACTGTTTTGATATATTTTAGCAATTTGATTTTGGAGAGGTCGATCGATCTGAGGCTCATCGTTAGTACAGGAGCTAAAAAAGGATGATATTATGAAGTGATTTTCTGGCTTAGCTGAAGAAGATTCTGCCACAGCAGTTACCACCTGATACACGAGATCGCGATGCTGTATAACTCTAGATAAATAGTTTTGCCAGTTACCAGCAGTTAGATAAGATTTCTGAATTAAATAACTACTAAAAAGCCGTTGATACTGATGTTGAGCTAGTTCATAATATTGCTCAGCACAAGAAATTGCTCGATCGTGTACTGAAAGTCCTGAATATAAGCCAACTAAAACTTGAAGTGTATTTAGATCTTGAGGTACTAATGCATGACATATTTCTGTCAATTTAAGAGAGAAGAAACCAGCCTCTTTTTGAAAAAATAATTGAAATGCAGTACACACCACGTTAGGAATAATTAAATGGCGTAGATCGGCTGTCAATTGTAAGCACCGATCGATTATACTTAGGGTAAGGTCTGTAAATAAATCTTCGCTTAGTAATAAAGCTGAAATTATCTTATCTAATAGTCGATCGTTAATAGTCCCAATCGTTGCTGTCTCTAATAACTCATCAATTTGCCATTCGACCAATAGTTCTTCTGTCAATCGATCGAGCGCACTGGCGATTAAAATCAGTTGTAAAATATTATCGATCCGATCTGGCGCAATCGTCCACAGATGTTGTCGTAAGAGCCAAGCTTTTTCTAACTCTGAATTTTCTGCTTGCTGGTGAGCCTCTCGCTCTAAAATTCCGCTTAGATCTTCAGTATAAATATCGATTTCGGTTTCGGTAGCTACCGATAGCGGTACCATCCATGCTGATTGAGCATCTTCTTCTCTACCTGCTAGTAAATAACTTACTCCCAAATACCAGTAGTTACTCGCGATCGTTTCATCTGTTGAGATTGCTGCCTCATAAAATTCGATCGACTCGATCGAATTGTCAACAACCGAAAGATCGATAGAACTCGATTTAGCACGATCGATAGATACCTGCATGAATAAATATGGGGTAGATGGTAGATAATTTTAGAACTGCTCTAGTTTAGAGTATACTTGTGAGTACTCTACAATTAGATCCGAGAAATTACCCGATCGATACCAATCTAAAATTCGACTACTAGTAAAATTACTTATTAAAAATCAGCTTCAAGTTGACTGTCTGGAATGTTGGCGATAATTACGATCCCGTTCGCTAACAAATTTAAGTACCTAATTGAGTCATTCCCGCACCACAACTAGTCGTGAGAACACCAGCCGTGATGCTGAATGTCGGTGTAGCCACAGTACTAGTACCTGGTGATAGAGTTTCACAAACGGCAGAAGTAGCGACAGATTGACTTTGAGTGTTTGCATAACGTATGTTCCCACCAGTATAAGATTTGAGCGAAGTATCGTTTGATTGAGCCACGATAGTTGCGGTATCGATAGTACCAGTTAATGCGTAAGAGTAGTTATCAGTAGTAGCGGTAGAACTACTGCCAGCTAACGAACCAAGTGCTATGGCATCAAAGGTACTTGCAAAAGAAGTATTGGCAACGCGCAATGCACTTTGAATCCGATTGATCGCTCCAATATTCTGCTTTGCTTCGGATTGTTTTGCCTTAGCACTTTGGTTGAGAAAGCTGGGTAGCGAAACTGCGGCTAAAATACCAATGATGATGATGACAACTAACAGCTCGACAAGCGTAAAACCTCTTTCACCTTGTTTGCGACTTAGATGTTGGATAAATTTAGATTGAAATTCAATTTTCATACGTTTATAGCTTAATCCTAGATAATTTTCTACTAAAAATATCAGCTTTAAAAAAGTTTATATTAAAATAACATGGTTTAGAAAAATTGTAGCTGCTGAGAATTTAGTTTTACCTATTCACTCCAGATCGGATTTTAAAAACCCACTTACTCTCTCGGTCACAGTATTCCTTCTCAAGGTTTTGCGAACTTAAAAATAAATGGGTCTTGTTAAGGTGATTTAGGATCGGATATCGCCAAGAATTAGCAGTGCCAATCCGAGCGAGAATCTATGTACCCAATTGAGTGAAGGCAGTACCACAAGTAGTAGTAGCAACACCAGCAGCTTCAGCGAAGGTAGGTACAACAGCAGTATCAGTACCGGGTTGGAGAGTTTCGCACACGGCAGAAACAACAGTGGATTGGCTAGCAGTGTTGGTGTAACGGAAGTTACCACCAGTGTAAGACTTAAGCGAAGTATCTTTGGACTGAGCGATGACAGTAGCAGTATCGATAGTGCCAGTCAAGGTGTAAGTGTAGTTCACAGTACTAGCAGTATCACTGTTACCAGCTAATGCACCAATCGCCAAGACGTCGAAAGTGCTAGTAAAAGCGGTTTTTTCAGTACGGAGAGAAGTTTGAACGCGGTTGATTGCCGAAACGTTTTGTTTGGCTTCGGATTGTTTAGCTTTAGCGTTTTGGTTGAGGAAGTTAGGTAAGGCAACAGCAGCCAAAATACCAATGATGATGATGACAACTAACAATTCTACGAGTGTGAAACCTTTTTCGCTTTGTTTGCGGTTGTTGATGAATTGGATGAATTTAGCTTGTAGTTCGGTTCTCATTTTAGTTGTTTCCTGCAAGGTTGGGGTTGTTTGTTTCTTTGCTTCGTGTCCTCAGCTTACCCACTTCTTTCAAGTTACCTATCACCCCTAACCAACTTTTTTTAAATATCTTGGCAAGTGACGGTTATCCTCCTCTCAAACCCTTTAGCTGTGCGGGAATCGCTACCTAAATTAATTAAAATAAAAAGATAGATATCTGACTGACTCTACTGTTGAGAGCTGCTGAGTCGAACTTTTATCACTAAGTTTTGGCGATCGCGATCGCAAGTACAATTAAGCCCTAAAATGTAATATCCCCAACTTCTTGCAGGAGGTTGGGGATATATAATAAATAGTCTGTCGATTCTTGTTTGAACGCGATCGCGATGTTACTCATTCATTGACTTATAGGTAGCTACCGATGATGGCGACTGTCCAGTGAGGTAGCGGAAGATCCAGTACTTGAAGACGGTATCCATCAAGACGGGGAAGGTGGCGATAAATAACGAGTTGAAGCCGTTGTTGTCGGCAATGCCAAGATGTTTGGCGGTACCTTCGAGGATGATTTCCCAGCCGTGTGGCGAGTGAAAGCCGACGAAGGTATCGGTAAGCAGGATGATGATAAAGGCTTTGGCGGTATCGCTGAGTCCATAAATCAGATCGCCGAAAAATGATTTGAGGATCTCGATCTGTTGTTTGCTATGAGTAATCAACCACGAAAAGGTGATGACGGCAAGGATGTCTGCAAACCAGTTTTTGACGGCTTCGGAACTTTTGCGGTAGAAATTTACTTTGACTTGCTCGGCTTTGTGCTTAATTTGCTCCTCTTGTTGCTTGGGGGTGAGCTTGGGTGCCAATCCTACCAGTTGCTGGAATTTGATTTGCTTTTCAAATGTCTCGATCTCTTCAAATGCCTCTTTTTCGAGGTTGACATTCAGGAACACATCTGCATGTTGGTAGCTGCGATAGGCATCGACGACAGGCCCGACGACGACGATTTTGGAGATATATTGCACGAGCAGGGGCACTAAAATCATCATCAATATAAATCGCAGTGATGTTCTAGTTTTGCTCTGGCTGAAGCGATAGTTTTCGAGCACTTGAACGTCAGCGTTGGGATTGAGATCTTGCTGGATGCGCCGAAACGTATTGATGATCGAGATATCGATTACGGCTTTTTTGTCATTATTGACGTTTTCGTTCGATTGTTCGAGTCGATTGGACATACGATTAGACTGGCGGCGACTGGGTGTAGGATTTGGCTGGGTGAGGTTGGCCGCTCGTTGGCGATTCTGTTGTGCAGAGGCCGGTCTAGAGATCGATAGGGAACTAGGTGGTTCTGGTGGTTCTGGTGGTTCTGGTGGTGCCATAAAATCGATCGCACGTTCCCCTAAGCTCGATCTGAGCGGATCGATCGCGCGATCCGCATACCGAGTCAAAATTTCATCGATAAAGCTGAGTTTCTCTAGAATGCGCGCTTCATATTCGATATCCTGAGTATAGGGATTGAGATCGTTGCCGCCTCGTCGATCGAATTGTTCGCGCTCGCGCGATTGCGGATAGTTGTTC
>NZ_PVWO01000101.1 GCF_003003845.1 Chamaesiphon polymorphus CCALA 037
ATAACGTGCGTTCTTCGTTGATTCAAGGTAGTATCATCGCGGCGATTATCTTAATTCCCTTTCTGTTGAATTGGCGAATTCTGGCTGTATGTTTATTAGATTTTTTCTTGACATTGCTATTTGGGTTGTTGGTGCTGTCATGGTTGGGCGTTGGTTTGAATACCATGACATTAGGAGGCTTGGCAGTAGCGATTGGAACCGCGATCGATGATGCGATCGTTTATGGTGAAAACACCTATCGTCGCTTGCGGGAAAATAAAGCTGATGGCGATCCACTCACGCCGCTAGAAATCATTTTTGAAGGTTCTCAAGAAGTGCGTGATTCGCTCTTGGGCGCGACAATTATCGGGATTATTGTTTTCTCACCGATCTTTACATTACCAGGGATTGAAGGGAAGATTTTCACCCCGATGGGGATTGCTTATTTAGCTGTAGTTGTCGTTTCTAGTTTAGAATCTTTACTCGTTTCTCCAGCTTTATGTGCGATTTTGCTACCCGCTACTAAGGTGACACAACGAGAACCGTGGCTGGCGAGATTTTGCAAAGCAATTTATAGCGCGTGTTTGAATTTCGCGATGAAAAGTCCTCTGTTAATTATGGGGATTGCCACAGTTTTAACCGTCGCATCAATTGTAGTTATTCCTTCCTTTGGTCGGGCATTTTTACCAGAGTTTCAAGAACAGACGATGGTAAATACCTTAATTTCTTATCCAACTGTTTCCCTCGAAGGTAGCACCAAAGCAGGTTACGTGGTTGAGGAATCGTTGAAAAACGATAAGCGGTTTGAATTTATCCAAACTCGTGCTGGACGCGCTGCTGGCGACTCTGAAGCCGCAGGTGTAAACGTTGCTCACGTTGATATCGAACTCACTAAACTAGGGATGCAGGATCGGGAAGAATCACTCAAAGTGATGCGAAAAGCCTTCGAGCAAATTCCTGGCGCAGCCGCAAATATCGGTGGTTTTCTACAACATCGAATGGACGAAGTTCTATCAGGTGTGCGAAGTTCGATCGCGGTCAAAATTTTTGGCTCCGATTTAGCGGAGCTACGAAAAGTCGGACAGCAAATAGAACAGCAGATGAAGACAGTCGATGGTGTCGTCGATCTACAACTCGAACCCCAATTGCCAGTACCGCAGATTCAAATTAAATTCGATCGGGATGCGGCGAGTCGTTACGGGCATACAGTAGGCGATTTATCAGAGACGATCGAAACTGCCCTCAATGGTAAGGTCGTTTCCAAGGTACTAGAAAATCAACAATCCTTCGATTTACTGGTCTGGCTAAAACCCGAAGCACGGCAAAATCTAGATACTATCCGCAATCTCTTAATCGATACTCCAGATAAACAAAAGATTCCTTTGGGTAGCATTGCCAAAATTGAAGAAGGGACGGGGCCGAACACGATCGGTCGGGAAAATGTTTCGCGCTTAATCGTCGTCTCAGCCAACGCCAAAGGTCGTGATATTCGCTCGGTTGTAACGGAGATTGAATCTAAAGTTAAAAGCAATGTCCAATTACCAACGGGCTATTTTATTCAATACGCAGGTCAATTTGAAGCTGAAGAACGCGCCACTCAAAACATATTAGTTTTCAGCGCGATCGCGTTTGTGGCTATTACTGTCCTGATGTATCTGTCTGTTAAATCTATCCCGTCAACACTAATGATTATGATTAACTTACCAATTGCTTTGGTAGGTGGGGTAATTGCAGTAGCTCTGACGGGTGGCGTAATTTCGGTGGCATCTTTGGTAGGATTTGTATCCTTATTTGGGGTAGCAACTCGGAACGGGTTATTACTAGTAGATAACTACAATACTAAATATGCTGAGGGAATGCCAATGAAGGACATCATTGTCAAAGGTTCGATGGAGCGGCTAAATGCGATTTTGATGACGGCGTTGACTTCGGGATTGGGTTTAGCACCGATGGTATTTCAAGGTGGATCGGGACAGGAATTATTACAACCTTTATCGATCGTTGTCTTTGGTGGTTTGTTTACTTCTACGGCGATTACGTTGTTGGTATTACCCGCTCTATATTCTAAGTTTGGCAAACATTTATTTCCGAAGAAAGAGGAAGAAACCAAGCCAGAACAATTTTTCATGCACATGTAAACTTATTAGTAAGGATTATAAGCTCATGAAACTTATCAAAATTGGCTTAATTATTTTAGGTGGTGTCAGTTTAATATATCTAGGTGCTTGTCGCAATCCTTTTAAATTCAATAAACATGAGCGCGACAAAACAAATTTCACTCCAACACCTAAAAATGGGGAGACTGATAAAGATAAGATAAAACATACTGAAGGAGGTGGTTCTAAACAGAAAAAACCAGTAAGAACATTAATAGCTTCAAATAGTCGATCGATCGCCAGCTAATCGATCGATTATAACGATCCGCAGGTAGATAAGGCACAGCTTAGATTCTATATTCATTGCTGAATAAGACTTATAAAAATAACTGTACTCATCAATCCTTAAACAGTTATACTAAACCTGAAGTAGCAAAAATAGTTACTTTTTCGTTGTTCATTAACCCAATAGTGAGGATTAAAAATCTATGAAATTTTTCAACATTAGCTTAGTTACTTTAGTTAGTGCCAGCTTACTCTTCTTAGGGGCTTGTAGTAATGATAATAAAGCCAAAACAGAAACTACCACAACTTCAAATCCAGCAGCTAAAACAGAAACTACCGCAACTTCAGAGCCAACAGCTAAAACAGAAACTACTACAGCCACTAAAGATGGGGAAAAGCATAGCGAAGGTGATGGTCACGACCATAGTAAAGGGGACAAAAAAGATGGTCATAGTGGTCAAGTGGTGCAATCTGGAAAATATCATGTAGAATTCGCCTCCGATCCAGCAAAAGATTCAACTCATCTAGATATCAAGCTGCATGGTGAGAAAGACCAAGAGATTACTGACGCTAAACTTACGGCTCAAGTGCAATTACCAGATGGTACCAGTCAAACGATCGCAGTTCCCTATAATGCTGAAGAGAAGCAGTATGTAGCCAAACTAATGACGACAGCAACAGGAGATTATAAAGTCGTACTCCAAACTGATGTTAAAGGCGAAAAATTTAACAGTCGGTTTAGCTTTAAAAGATAACTACTAACATTTGTTAATGCCCCTATCCAACGATCGAAGATTGGTAGGGGCATAAGCTTAGTTATTTATATTTGGTGACTTTATTGAGTAGTACTATAGCGACCGATCGTAAATCCGTTTTAATTTATTGCGCGCCCTCTTTATCCCTAAAATTATATAATTGACAAAATGCTCGATTTACCATTTAATGTCGATCTAAATACATCAGTATCGCTGTTAGTACTGGTTGCTTTAGAATCGGTATTATCTGCTGATAATGCCGTCGCTCTAGCTTCAATATCTCAAGGATTAGCTGATGATAAACTACGCCGTCAAGCATTGAATATCGGTCTGATTCTCGCCTATATCCTCAGAATGATCTTGATTTTAGCAGCTACCTGGGTAGTACGTTATTGGCAATTTCAGGTTTTAGGTGCGGCTTATTTGCTGTGGTTGGTATTTCAGTATTTTACTTCTAAAGAGAGTGCGGATGGCAAGCATCATGGATCGGAATTCACCAGTATTTGGCAAGCAATTCCAACGATCGCAATTACCGATTTAGCTTTTTCTTTAGATAGTGTTGCTACTGCAATTGCGGTATCTACCGATACATGGCTGGTAATTAGCGGTGCGACAATTGGGATTATCGTGCTGCGATTTATGGCAGGACTATTTATTCGCTGGCTGGATGAGTATACTTATTTAGAAGATGCTGGCTATATTACGGTTGGGCTGGTTGGTATCAAACTTTTGGTGAGAGCGGGATTTCCCGAACTAGAGATTCCTGAAATATTAGTAGTTGCGATCGTCGGGATTATTTTCGCTTGGGGTTTTTCGCAGCGGGAAGATGTAGCTGAAAAGTTACCAGATTGAGATAATTAACTTTGTCAATAAAATAATAAGATCGGATGGTACGCATTCTATTAATCGAAGACGAACTAGATTTAGGAGCCGAGATCGAACGATTGCTGCAACGTGAAGGCTACGAGATCGATCGAGCTACAGATGGCGATCTCGGTTGGGAATTTCTATCTTCACCAGATATTATTTATGATGTGGCGATTATCGATTGGATGTTGCCAGGGATTTCAGGCATCGATCTATGCCGTCGCTTGCGCCAACGACAGCAGCAATTACCTGTTTTGATGTTAACTGCTCGAAACGATATTCACGATCGCGTCACAGGCTTAGACGCTGGGGCTGATGACTATTTAGCCAAACCATTTAGCACGATCGAATTACTCGCCCGCATCCGCGCCCTCAGCCGTCGCCCAGCTCAATTTCAATCGGCGCAAATTAAGCTGGGAAATTTTAGTCTCGAAGTAGAAACACATACTTTAAAACATAGCGAATTTGGCAAAATTTCCACAGTAACTCTGACTCGTAAAGAGTATCAAATTCTTGAATATTTGATGACTAATCACGGACAAATCGTACCAGCAGATCGATTGCGCGATCGCGCGTGGGATTTAGCAACAGATCGAGCTAGTAATGTTTTACCCGCTCAAATTAGACTATTGAGGAAAAAGTTATCTCAATTACCAATCGGCTTAGAAATCGAGAATATTCATGGTATTGGTTATCGTTTAAATCCACCAACTTCGATTTGAGTATAAGATTGTGGAAACTAGTAGAAATGTCGATCGATTATTTAGACGCAAACGCTGGCTGTTGACTTTAACCTATGCTAGTGTGATGGGCTGTACTTTAGGATTAGTCGGCTATGTGTTCGATCGAATCGTTACCAATCTCAGTTATCGATCGGTGCAAAAAGAGATAACATCACTCGCTAGTAATATTCATGATAATGTTGAATATAAATTAGCCATTCCCGGAAGAATACCAGCAGATATATACGCTAAAATTCCCGAACTTTGTCCGATTTACTTAAACTGTCAAACTCAATGGCAACAGCAGCATCGTCATACATTAGTTAATATCGATCGATATTATGCTAGCTTTATGGATACTAGTGGCAAAACTAGAGCGACGTTAGGTATCTACCCAAATGTTCTAAAATCCTCATTAAGCTCTCTAGAAAATTCGCGTTGGGATCATTTTCACGATCGATCTGGCAAAGGTTATCAGCAACTTACTCTAGAAATTCATACACCCAATCGTCAACTTTGGGGCTATTTACAAGTAGGACGGGATTTAACAGATATTCACGAATACCTGAATAATATCCATTTAATTATTACGATCGGTATTATCGCGATCGGTTTTATTGTGGCTATTGCCAGTTGGTATCTCGCCGGATTAGCAATGCGTCCACTCTCGCAGTCTTACCAGCAAATGCAAAAATTTACTGCTGATGCTGCCCACGAGTTACGCACTCCTTTAGCCACGTTACAAGTAATTATTGAAAATGGTCGTGCGGAATATCAACACATAGCTCCAGAGTTAACTAATTGGTTCGATCGAATCGAGCGACAAAATATTCGGATTGCTGGCTTAGTCAACGATTTATTATTTTTATCTAGCCTCGATCGTCCAGATAACAAGCCTAGTTTAGAACCATGTTGTCTGACAGAAATCGTCCTAGATTTAGTCGAAGAATTTGCTATTCCCGCAACGGCTAAATCGATCGATATCTGTAGCGATCTCGATCCTGACGTGGAAATTTGGGTCGATGGTAATTCCGAGCAACTCTACCGGATGGGCGCAAATCTCATCGACAATGCGATTAAATACACTCCCACAGGTGGAAAAGTAGCGGTTTCCCTGACTCAAAATCTTAACGATATCTCATTCCAAGTTAAAGATAATGGCATCGGTATTTCCGATCCAGATAAAGAGCTAATATTTAACAGATTTCATCGCATCGAATCTAAATCCTTACCACCTCAACAGAGTACGGGATTGGGACTCGCGATCGCTAAATCGATCGTCGATGTTCATGGCGGGAAATTAACAGTTTGGAGTCAGATCGGGAAAGGGAGTATTTTTACAGTGAAGTTTATTCGCAGTTTGAAGATTAATTAAAGACATCGCAGCGGCGGCTGACATTAGTATCTTTGTCTGGGCGGTGACGATGATTATCGAGGTCATCCATTTTTGGAATCTTTCTAAAAACTAGCAATCGATCGGTTACAGAAGATAACTACTCTTGCGATCGTAATTATCCTCTAAACTACCATTGCTATTATTAAAAATAGTAAGAATCCCCCAAAAAATGCACTTGTTTGTAAAAGTGTATCCTCTTCCTCATGGGCTTCGGTCAGCAACTCTTCTGTGACTAGAAATAGCAAAGCAGCCAATCCAAATGATAAAACCAACTCAAGTAATTCTCTCGATAGATTTATCAGGAATGTAGTGCCAATCATCGAACCGACAAAAGAAGTCATTCCTAATCCTAATAATATTATTAAACTATTTTGGAGTAATATATCCCTTTTTTTACAAGTTAAGCCTACAGCTAGCCCTAGCGAGAAAACTTCTACTCCTAAAGCCATCGATAATAAAATACCTTCTTTATTTCCTGCTGCAAAACCAACACCTAATAATAAGCCATCGATCGCTAGATCTATTGCTAAAGCTACCAACATGCCAATTGGTAATACCTTACTATCGATCGTGGTGTCGCTCTCATCCGCCAATTTCTCAGCTAGAAATTTGACTAGCAGCATTGCAGCAGTACCCAACCCAAAGCCAATCGCAACTTCGAGCGGCGCATGTTTTTTGATGATATCGGGTAATAATTCAACTGTTGCGACAGAAAAGACTACCCCAGCGGCAAAATGCAGAACGGTACTGTTAAATGCTGTACTTGGCTGCTGGATCGAGCCGATAATACCACCTATAACTATTGCGATGACAGGAATTGAAGCGTATCCAAAAATTTCAGAAGACATTATCATAGATGATATTTTTGATAGTTGGAATATTTTATATAGCTCTGAAGTGAAATTTTTATTGGCAAGGAAATGGCATGAGCAGCCAGTTCAACCGTTTTTTTAGCAAGAATTACTGTCAACAACTTAACTCGATCGACATTAAATGAAAATTTCATCTTAAATTCATAGTATTTTCACCGTAATTTCATTTCACATTGCTAATTTATAAATAGAGAGGTTATTCGATCCAAAGTAAAAGGTGTATTTTTATGAAACGTTATATGTCGATCGGCGTAGCAGTTGTTGCCATTTTATTAGCTACAAACACATCTGTACAAGCACGAGGTAAAACTGAAATGCTTACAAAACCAGAAGTAATTACAAAACCAGAAGTACCTACTAAACCAGTAGTGCTACCGAGCGATCGCTCTATTACCCCATGTGAATTGGTGAGTAGTGCGTATCAGGGTCAATATCGAGCGTATTCTATTCCTGGATTTGGAGCGTTTTCTGATGGGGTCAGAAGGGGGAAAATTACTGCTAAAGATCTAGTCAAAGCCGCAATTGATTCTAAACGATTACCACAACAAGCTATCGACGATCGCAGTTATCTTGGCTATGTCGATCTTCAATTAAAACCGATCCGGTTTTAAACTAGCCGCGTATAGTTCGACCCCAATGTCATAGAGCTATATAACGAATACTCGGAAAACCCAGATTCTGCATAACAATTGAGTATTCTCATCACCTCAAGCTTTGAGGTGATTTTTCATAGCGATCGTCAGCTTAAATTAATTGGAATTAAATCAAAATTTCATCTTAAATTCATCATATTTTCATTAAAATTTCATTCTACATTGTTAATTTATAAATAGAGAGGTTATTCAATCCAAAGTAAAAGGTATATTTTTATGAAACGTTATCTGTCGATCGGTTTAGCAGTTGTTGCCATTTCATTAGCGGCAAACACATCTGTACAAGCACGAGGTAAAACTGAAATGCTTACAAAACCAGAAGTATCTACCAAACCATTAATACTAGCAGCCGATCGCCCTTCTTTAGGATATATTACTCCATTTGAATTGGTTAGTGGTGCTTATCAAGGTCAATATCGGGATCATTCTATTCCTGGATTTGGTTCATTAGTTGATGGTGCTCGAACTGGAAAAATTACTGCTCAAGATTTAGTCAGAGCCGCAATTGATTCTAAACGATTACCACCACAAGCGATCGCCGATCGCAGTTATCTTGGTAATGTCGATCTCCAATTAAAATCGTTCCGGTTTTAAACTGCGTATAGTTCTACCCCAATGTTATAGAGCTATCTAACGAATACTCGGAAAACCCAGATTCTGCGTAACAATTGAGTATTCTCATCACCTCAAGCTTTGAGGTGATTTTTCATAGCCATACTCATAGCGATCGCTCGTCAAAATTTCGATCTGAAATAATTAGATGATAAAGTTGTAATAACTAAATTAGATGAATATTGAATCTAGAATTTCACTTAAATTTCATATTAAGCGCGTAAGCTATACATAGCTAAATACAGCATTCTGCATTGCAGTAAAATATGTCGATTGCAATTAAACGATCGCACGATATTCGATCTGCATGTATCGTGACTTCCACGATTTTAATAAATGCTGTAAACGGCTTCACATCTACAAACAAATCGAGAGTTACTCTAAATGAAAAAACACAACATTTTAACGGGTGCTATTGCAAGCATGATGGCTACTCTAGTCTTGAGTCAAGCTAGCTATGCCAATGAATCTAACAATAATGCTGCTAAGTCCAGTCCACTATCGGTTCGCACCCAAACTCATGAAGTAGCTATGTTTAACAAACAAGGAAAACCTCACAAACATCCTGGCAAGAAAGTAATTAAACCAAAGAAAGTATCGAAAGCATCGAAAGCCTAAGCTGGTATTCGTAGCCAATAAAATTAGACCACATCAAAAACTTAGTTGAATTTTAAGGGAAGTGCGGCAGTTGCCGCACTTCCCTTATTGATTTATAAAACGCTAACGCTCTGCTCGATCGATTTATGCACCTGTAAGTGTTGCGACACGCAGATTAGATAGGGCGCGATTGTAATCGATAATCGCCGTGATGCGATTGCCACGAGCGCGAGCCAGAGCGGTCTGGGCTTGAATGACATCAGTTTGCGTACCCACCCCCGCCTGAAAGCGCAGACGAGCTAGTTTGAGACTTTCCTCAGCTTGTTGGAGAGCTTGAGCAGAAGTCGCGATATTTTTTTGATTGGAGCTGAGACTGTTGTAAGCTTGTTCGACTTCAAATCGGATTTGATTGCGGGTGGTCGTAAACTGGTTTTCAAAAATCTCTTGATTGACTCGTTCTCTGTTTGAGCCAGCTCTGGCAAAACCACCATCAAAGAAGTTCCACCTCAACTGTGCGCCGATACTATAGTTATCTTGAGCAGAAGTAGAAGCTGTTAGACTTTTGCCCAAAGTGTAGTTGGCAAAAAGATCGACCTGAGCGGAGTCAGCCGCAGCAGCAACAATTTGTTGCTGTTGGCTGATGGTGCGGCGGGCTAGTTGTTGCTTGACTTCGGGGCGATTTTTGTATGCTAAGACCACACTATCTTCCAAAGAATAGCCCCAAGCTCCTAACTCACGCACGGTATCGGCAGCTTTAAATTCAGTATTGTTATCGACACTCAGTCGCTGGGCGATCCTTTTACGGGCGGTTTGCTGTTGCCCTTGAGCGTTGGTGAGATCCTGATTGGCAGTAGCCAGTTGGACTTGAGCGCGGAGGATGTCAAATTTCGTACCTACACCAGCTTTTTCTTGGAGTTGAGCATCGCTCAAACTACGGGTTGCATCCGCGACGGCGGCTTGATTGATGATGACGGATGAATCGGCGGCTTGGAGATCGTAGTATGCTGTGATGACCTGGCCGCGTACCAATTGTTCGACCCGAATTAGATCGAGCCTGTCGAAGTTAACTTGCTCTTCGGCGGCGCGAACGCTGCTCTGGTTTCGACCTGCGCTCAGAATATTATAGGTAGCTTGGAGGCTGCCTTGGATATTTGTACTAGTGCTGTTGCCAAATTGAGATTGAGTACCGACAATTAATGGCGATCCTTGATTTTGGACTGTACTTGTCAATCCTACTTGCACTGCTTGAGCGGCTTGCGCTTCACTAATTCCAACTTGAGAGCGATTTACTGTCAGCCGAGCGGCTTGAACTTCCCGATTGTTACCAAATGCGATGTCGATCGCCTGTTGCAGAGTGATAGATTTGTTGCCAGTAATCTGAACCTCATTACCTGTTTTGGGAAGATTGAGATTATTTTGAAGCTTGGTATTATTGTTAGGTGTTGGGGTTGCAGGAGTAGTTTGGGCGAGAATCTGTGACGATTTATCGATACTTGCAGAATCCAGAGATTTTGCCAGAGTGGATTCGATTCTACCTAATCCGCCCAATCCCAGCACAATAATCGCCCCAATTGTTGGCAATCCGATCGCTATTTTGCGTTGGCGTAGTCTCTCCTGCGGAGAATCGTTTGGTGAAGATGCTCCAGCTTGAATTAGCAGGCAACTAGTTTGTAAATCTGTCTGTTGGTGCAAAATCTTTTGTGAATGTTCGCTCTTTCTATTTAATATATGAATCAATTTGATTAGAGTTGGCATGTTCGATTGTCTAAGAGATCGGGTATTTAGATCGCGAGCTGCTATTGCTCCAGCGGCTGTGCCAAAGAATTACTCCCAACACTAGACGCTAATAACAACTCGCAATTGAATCGGTCAAGCACTCAGTTTAAAATCCGTTAGTGAAATTTAGATGAATTTAATTCACCTGAATTTCATCTAGCACTGCAAAACTAGGAACTATCGGCGTTTAGTTGAGCGACTATGGCTATAAATACCAACTCATACACAACTTCATCCTCCAATCGTCATCCAGCCGTTCGCGCAGTGGGGCGGTTAAGCTGGCTATTACTACCCATCTGGATCTTGCTAGTATCTCCATCAGTACTCGCCCATGCTGGGCATGGCGATGAATTTAGCTCTCAAGAGGGAACGAAAAGTACCAAAGTGCAGGTTGATGGAGCAACGGCTCAACAGATTGGAGTGCAAACAGTCGCTGCCAAAAAACAAAGCTTGAATGTCGAAATTGCTGCTACTGGGCAAATCGAATTATTACCTAGCAAAAAAGTAGAAGTCACCGCGCCGATTAAGGGCAAACTCGTACAACTACTCGTACAACCTGGAGCGAGAGTCAAAGCAGGGCAAATCCTCGCGACGCTCTCTAGCCCCGAACTTAACGACTTGCGGACGAGTTCCCTCGAAAAACGATCGACAGCAATCGCGCTGCTCCAACAAGCTCAAACCGATCGCAATCTCGCCCAACAGAGTTACCAAAAAATCGTCCAAATCGCTAACGCTGAAACCGATCGAGCCAACAGTCAATTAGCAGCAGCGCAATCTCGACTGGCACGAGAGCAGCAATTAGTAAAAAGTGGCTCGATCGTCCAGGCGGCAAGAACCAGCTATCAGCGTCAACAACAAATTGCCGCCGCTGAGATTAGCTCCGCTCGAACCGAACTAGAGTTAGCCCAAGAGCGTTACCAAAAGGATGTAGAACTAAATAAGAGTGGGGCACTAGCACGCCGTCAGATGTTAGAATCTCAGGCTAAACTCGCCGAGGCGCGAACTGCATTAGTCAGAGCGCAAAGTCAGGCAGGAGTAGCCCAAGCCGCCACCGACTTGCGAAAAGCCGAAACCGATCTACCCCTGCGAGAATTGCGGGATGCCGAAAAGCAGGTAGCTGATGCCAGAGCCGAACTAGCTAGAGCGATGAACCAAAAATCGGTAGTCGAAGCCCAAGCGCAATTCCAAAGAGCGAATTCAGCCGTAATCGCCGCGCAAACTCAGCTCAGACTCAGCGACGCTAGTTACCAGGGACGACTGGCACAATTGGGAGATCGGGCTAATGCCCAGGGCATCGTCACCGTTACCGCCCCGATCGATGGGACGATCGCCGATCGCGAAATCACGATCGGGCAGTCTGTCGCGGATGCTGGTGCGAGGTTAATGACGATTACCGACGATCGACAGGTATTAGCAACGGCGAATATCTACGAACGCGATTTAGGACGATTAAAAATCGGGCAGCAGGTTAATGTGAAAGTGCCTGGAATGGCGGATAAAGTGTTTTCTGGTCAAATCTCGCGGATTGGAACGGCAGTAGACGCTCAGAGCCGTGTAGTCCCCGTTCAAGCAACCTTGGATAATAGCCAAGGGCTACTCAAAGCCGGAACGTTCGCCGAAATCAAGCTGGCGACAGGTCAAATTACTGCTCCAGTAGTCGTAATTCCGGCTGCTGCGGTAGTAGAAGCAGACCAAGAGAAATTAGTATATGTCAAAAGTGGCAACGGCTATCAGCCCACAACCGTCACCCTCGGACAAACCGTTGGCGATCTAGTCGAAGTCAAGACGGGACTGTTTGCTGGAGACTTGGTGGTAAGTCAACGCGCTCCCCAACTCTATGCTCAATCTTTGAAAAAGAAGCCAGCAAGTGAGAA
This sequence comes from Chamaesiphon polymorphus CCALA 037, assembly GCF_003003845.1. GTDB lineage: Bacteria > Cyanobacteriota > Cyanobacteriia > Cyanobacteriales > Chamaesiphonaceae > Chamaesiphon > Chamaesiphon polymorphus. Next base: position 12,485 of record NZ_PVWO01000101.1, read on the forward strand.
TAAGCCAACAACAGAAACTAAACCTGACAATGCTGTCAGTCAAAACCAAATACCAACTTATCTCATCTGGGGATTAGTACCTGTTGGGGCTATTCTCGGCGGTAGTGCTTGGTGGTTAAAGAAAAGAAGCGAACGGAACGCTAGTTCGACCGATCTTATCGAGCCAGAGGACGAACTGAATTATCTGCCCAAGGAGGAAATACCCGCAATTGAGGCAGATCCCAAACAGCATAATTCTCCAGACTCCAAGCGATATCCACAGATTGGTGCTACTTCGCGGGACGTTGGCGAAGCCTCTCGGAACGAGAATCGCTATCGATAGCATTGGCGTAACAACATCATTAACATCAGGCAAAGTACTATCTAGATAAGTTCGTTCGCGTAGCGTCTCCATTGGAGAATCGATATTGTCTCAATCATAGATGATGGCTGTTCCCTCTACTAGCTAAAAGTAACCTAGTGCAACTACTCCTGTTGTTATGAATCAAATATTTACTGTCAATCTAATTTGGGGCTTAATTCCATTTTTAGGCATGATTATCGGTGGTGCCTTTTGGTTGCATAACAGACGCAATCGAATCGCAAATGCTTCAATCCATTCGCTCGATCTGGCGAAAAAAGTGCAAACTATTCCCGCTGACGAATTACCAATGTCAGAGTTAGATCTCGAACGCGCAAGCGCGCCGCTAGGCGGTCGAGATCGGTCGATCCCGATCGATGAGACAACAGATGATGATGATGCCGAACCTCCCTATATCGGCTGGTTTTATTGAAATCGATGACTAGTAATTATGATGTTCGGTTCGCTAATTAATTCGCTGACACTTATCCTCGTATCTAACACTAAACATGCTCGGAAATATCGTTCAGTGGGTAATTAACCGTCGCTGGCTGGTCGTACTAGCCGCTGTTATCGTCTCATTGTGGACAGTTTATGTCATTCCTCAGATGCCGTTGGATGTATTGCCAGCTTTTGCGCCGCCCCAAGTGGAAATCCAAACCGAAGCCCCCGGACTCGCACCAGAAGAAGTAGAATCCCTAGTAACATTACCGATCGAAAGTGCGATTAATGGTACGCCTGGAGTCACTGCCGTGCGTTCGTCGAGTGCGGCGGGAATTTCAGTAGTGCGGACGGTCTTTAGTTGGTCAACTGACATTTATCAGGCGCGTCAACTGATTACCGAGCGACTGCAACAAGCCGTTAGTAAGCTACCGCCAGGAGTCGAACCACCCCAAATGTCTCCCACAACTTCGCCCGTCGGTTTGGTGGTGCAGTATGCTTTTACCGTCGCCGATAGCGAGCAGAGTGCTAAACCAAATTCCTTAATGGCAGCGCGGCGGATTGTTGATTGGCAAGTGACAAATCGCCTCCTCGCCGTGCCAGGAGTCAGTCAAGTTTTGGTGTTTGGTGGCGATGAGCGACAGTTTCAAGTATTAGTCGATCCCGTCAAATTAGCAGCTTTTAATATTACTTTAGACCAAGTTACCCAAGCGACTAGAAAAGCGAATGTTAATGCCGCAGGTGGTTTTTATATCACTCCCGATACCGAGAGCTTGATTCGGGGGATCGGTAGGATCGAATCGATCGAAGATCTCCAGAAATCGACAATTGTATCTCGCAATGGCACCCCTGTTAGATTGCAAGATGTCGCTGATGTCCAAATTGGTGCGGCACTAAAACGGGGCGATGGTAGTTTTAACGGCAAGCCAGCAATTATCGTGATGGTGAATAAGCAACCCAGCTACGATACGCCGACTGTCAGCCGAGCGGTAGAAAAAGCGGTCGCCGAAATTAAAGTTGGCTTGCCCAAGGATATCAAAGTGACCACTACTTTTCGGCAAGATAGCTATATCGAATCTTCCGTCGATAATGTCACTTCCTCGTTGATTCAGGGTAGTATCATCGCGGCGATTATTCTGATTCCATTTCTGCTAAATTGGCGGATTCTGGCAGTATGTTTATTAGACTTTTTCTTGACCTTACTATTTGGGATGTTGGTATTGTCATGGTTGGGAGTCGGGTTGAATACCATGACATTAGGCGGCTTGGCGGTAGCGATTGGAACGGCGATCGATGATGCGATCGTCTATGGTGA
>NZ_PVWO01000557.1 GCF_003003845.1 Chamaesiphon polymorphus CCALA 037
ATTATCAATTAATTCAACGTCGATACTTTGCAAACTCAAAATATCGCCGCTCGATGATAAATGCCATTGCCTTAATCAGCCATACAATTGCTAGATAAATCAGCGAAATTGCAAAATAAATCTCAAAACTACGGAAGCTACGTGCATTGAGAAAATCACCCACAAAGGTTAAATCTTCGGTCGCAATCTGCGAAACCACACTAGTAAACAAAACTGCTAAAATTACCTGTCCCACCAATGCGGGATAAATATTTGCCAACGCAGGCAACAGAATAATATGTCTAAAAATTGCTAACGGTTTAAATCCCAGAGCCATTCCGGCTTCCACTTGACCTTTAGGGATACTCTCCACCCCCGCACGGACGATCTCTGTTGAATAAGCCCCGAAATTTACTGCTAGCGACAAAATAGCTGCTTGTTCGGCTGTTAATTTAATGCCTAAATTGGGGATGCCAAAGAAGATGAAAAATAGCTGAATCAAATAAGGTGTATTTCTAATCACCTCAACATAAGCCAGCGCGATCGCATCTAGCAGTTTATTTTTGGATGTTCTAAAAATTGCCCCAATGATGCCAATGATTAGTCCGAAGGCGATCGCCAGTAGCGATATTTTGAGGGTCAACCAGGCACCTGCAAATAATAGTCCCAGATTATCCCAGACGATCGAGAACTGAAAGGAGTAGCCCATAGTTCCTCACTGAATTAAAGTAGTCAGAAATCTAGCTTAAATTGTGCCGATCTTCGATTTTAGCCAAATAATGTATTCTGTATACAGTAAATGATTCCTACAAGTGATTTTGTATTTGGGATTACATTGTGAACGTTGGTTCGGGTTAACAATATTGGCATTGCTGAATTGATGTGTGAAATGCGCATGAAACCACAGGGTAGGGGCAATTCATGAATTGCCCCTACCCTGTGGAAACCGCTAATTTAACGATTACCTTCAGGATGCCAATTTTGCTGCTTGAGAATTTCCAAAAAGGCATACACCGCAGGCGGTTGGAGTGCCTCAGCTAAGATAGCTAGCCCGATCGTTCTAAAAAACGGCACTGGTAAATGATAAACCCGCACATTTGCTGGAATCGGTTCCGCTGCTAATCGCGGTAAAATCGTCGCCCCCAAACCTTGTGCCACCAGTCGCACGATCGTCGCGTCAGTCTCTACCTCGTAAGCGATCGGTAAAACATAGCCCAGATCCCGCAGATGACGATGAATCGGCTGCATCATAATCGTCTCGATCGGCGGCATAATTAACGGCTGAGATATCAATTCTGCCCACGTAATTTGTGGTTCTGTGACTGCTGCAAAACTCGGCGGACACAAAGCGACAAACTCATCTTGGAGCATTTCCCAGGTTTGGAATTTGTCACTCGCAGGTAAAAAAGTTACCCCAATATCGGCATCCCCCTGTTGCAAGACTCGTTCGACTTCTAGATAATCTTCATGTTCGGTGACATTGACTGCAATTGCTGGAAACCGCTGATAAAAATCTCCGATTGCCGACGGCAAAATATAGGTGGCAATACTACGGAACGATGCAACTCTAACTTGCCCCCCTGTTAGCCCTCTAACGGCTATTGCGGCTCGATCGATCTCTTCGGCATGTTTGGTAATTTCGCGGGCGTGGATGACGATTTCCGCGCCCACAGCAGTCAATTTTGCGCCGTGTCGTCCCCGCAAAAATAACACCACCCCCAAATGTGCTTCCAAAGCCGCGATCGCATGGCTGACAGCCGACTGAGACATATTCAACTCTACAGCCGCTTCGCTAAAATTGCCCAGCTTGGCGATCGCTACCAAGATCCGAAGCTGAGACAATTTCATCTGGTTCTGAAAATTTGCTTTGCTCACTATTGGTAAATATTATCCACAGTGTCGAGCCTAATATCGAATCTGCTCATATAAACGATGCAAGCTAGTTTTTGTATCTTAAAGCACAGTTATTTATATTAAAAGGGTAAACAAAATTCCAACCCAACAAACGATGAAATTACCAATGACTGGATGCTCTGATTCTTACCGATCGATCGCTAATAAAACACCACGCGCTAGCAATTTACAATCGTTATATTCGGGAGTATCCGAGCTGTGGCAAACGCTCGTCGCACATGTCGCCGGAACTGGCGAACCGCGCGTGTGGCAAACTCGAACCGAACACGATCGTCAATGGAATGCCTACGATCCCAGCACCCAGCAAACCCTGCGCCAAGTTTCCAGCCAAGAATTACGCGTTTGGTTAGAAACCAGACACGCTCGCCTGCGCTAATCGTTCTGTCAGACAGCATTTTGACCTTGTTGAATCTGCTCTAATTCCCTTACTACTCGCGCTTGACTGGCAATTAAATGATCTCGAACTGCGGTGACGGCGCGCTCGGCATCGCGAGCCAAGAGCGCATCATAAATCTGGCGATGCTCCCAGCGCACTTCTAGCACGGCTGGATTACTGAGCATGGTCTGAATGCGGAGTAAAATCATTTTATCGAACAATCGATCGAGTAATGATACCAACCACTCATTCTGAGAACCTTCGGCAATCTCTCGATGAAATTGATAGTCTAAATCTAACAATTGAAAGCTAGTTAATTTGGTCGGCTTGGCAGCAAGTATTTTTTCAGCTTTCTCAATTAAATTCTCGATTTGCTTCAATTGTCGATCGCTAGCATTGGTGCAGGCTGCTCTTACCGATACGTTTTCTAATGCCAATCTGCACTCATACAGCTTGCTAGCATCTTCGCTGGTAAACGTTGCGACTTTCAGCACGCCGCGATCTTCTACTACCAAATCTGCTTGCTGGAGTTGGTGCAGGGCTTCCCGAATCGGCGTTCGGCTCACTTGTAGCTTTTGAGCCAGTTGTGTTTCTACCAACCTTTGCCCCGGCATGAGTTCGCCAGACAAAATGGCACTACGCAAAGCTTGATAAGCCTGCTCTTGCAGAGACTGAGGTCGTTGGAGAGCGCGCGAAGATAACGTCAAAGCAAGTGTTCCTCGATCTAAAACTAGAGCTAACTTAGCGGATTCGCGCTCGTCGGGTTCCCCGACGGTTTAGCGAACCAAGAAACTGAAAATTACCTGTCTAGCAATGATTGTACCAATTGCTACAAATACTCACCCAAATTAATTGTATACAGAATACATGCTTTTCTGTGGCCATCGTCCTACAAGCCTCACAAAACTTAGTCTTCTAGTAGTTTCAAAATTAGAGGGAGCGGAGCTTGGTAAATCTAAATTTAGTCAAACAATTAATTCTGACATCTGCTATTTTTGCAGGAATTGGTGCAATTGCTACTCAAGGCAAGGCAACAGATGTATTGCCCACTCAGGAGCCAGTAACAAAGATACTACCATTAAATTCGCAACTTACAGATCGATTCGGCAGAGCCGATACTTCTGTTGTGTTCTCTTCTCTTCTCTTCTCTTCTCCTCTCTTCTCTTCTCTTCTCTTCGAGACGCTCCGCGAACGAGACGCTCCGCGAACGAGACGCTCCGCGAACCAGAGGCTCCGCGAACCAGAGGCTCCGCCAACGCAAACGATTACCGATTCGCGAATTGGTGCGCCGCTGAGATCG
>NZ_PVWO01000558.1 GCF_003003845.1 Chamaesiphon polymorphus CCALA 037
TGAACTTTCCAGTTGAGATTTATACTTGCCTTGGGCCACAATCTGATGACCCTCCCTGAAAATGAGCGAACCGTAAGCAGTAAAGATTAAACTCGATCGAATTTAACGATCCGGCAAGCTTAAGATATCTAATCGATCGAACGATCGTAGTCGATCGATGAATCTAATCGATCGTACTTTCAAGTTTGGATGGCAAATTTGTCGGGATGAATGCCATGATTTACCCAAGTAATCGCCGCTTCTGCACTGGTCGTATCTGGTGGTACGCGGAGAATATGAATATGATTAGTCGATGGACAGGTCATTTTGAGTAATACCATCGGTTCTATATCTATCAATTCATCATTTTCTTCGTCATATTCCACTTCTACGCCATCAATTATCATCAAAGTATATTCCCTCCAAGTATCGATCTCGATCGCATTCAATTCTTTACATATTTTCTCATATCCTACTTGTTCGATTAAAACACGCCTAATTTCAGCATTTTCCTCATCAAATAGCCACTCAGCTTTCCATTCACTAAATTTAGTCCAATATCTCCGAGGTAGATCGACACCATGTATCCTAATTCTTATTTTAGGATCTATATTTGGGTCGAATATGTCAAGGATCTGGCGTGTTTGAGAGCCTACCCAACCATTATTCATTATCAACATATCTCGATCTTCGGATATGTAGAAATCCTGCAACCGATATATATAAGCATATTGACCATTAAGCCATAGAGGTTGGAATTTTTCTTTTGCTATAATTGTGTCAAGGATGTTATCTGCCTTGTGTACACATACAAGATTAAGACTTCCAAAAACAGCCTCTTGCAGACATAATGTTATCAAAAAATGATTTAGCGAATCACATACCAATTCAAAATCTTCGTCACGTTCGGTATATTCATCACATTCAGTCAAATACACTGGAGGGTCTTGTCGATCGGCTGGACACATAGCAGCCCAACAACCCTGGTTCTCGAAACAAAATACGATCTTTCCATTGTGAGGGCTAGCAATAATCAGAGTATCTTGTGCATTAAACGGGCCAGGATGCTGTTCGAGAGCAATCAAACCGCCCAACTCTCGATAAATCTTTGCCAGTCCTTCTGGTAGATCGTCGGGGATTTGTTCGGGTGGGAGGGATGGATCTTCGAGAAGGTTGCGATGAAAGTGCTTTAAGAAAACTATCAGATCGTCGATCGATTCAATCATTTAACAATTAGGCAGATTGACCGACGTATTATAACTGCTGAATTGGGGATTCGATCGAATTTTTAATATTGCTATGGGCGCAGAAATAGGTGGAAACGTGCATTCGATCGCAAGCTGGCTGTGGAGAAATTGTTTGACGATCGATCGAATAGCAATCACCCTAAATATGTCCCAATGTCCTATATCGCTTACGGTGACAGAAAATTATGATGACTCTGATTCATCGAAAATAGAATCTATATCTCTTCGTCCGTGCAGAACTCGCACGACTTCAACCGTCGTATCCAGTACCCGATAAAAAATGACAAAATCTCCCGCAGGGTAACTTCTCAACCCTACTAACAATTCATCGCGCGATCGACCAGAGTTAGGAAACTGCACCAGTACTAAAAATTTAGATTCAATATTTGCTAATGTACTATCGGCAAAAGACAATCCACTATATTCAGTTAACCCACGCCAACTATCTCGCAAATCTTGTTTGGCGATCTCAGCAAAACGAATTTGAACGCTCATTTCGCTTATCCTAGATTTGCTCGACCTTGCGTCCTAATCTCATCAAATAACTCATGGAGATTATCTTGAGTAGATATTGTAGATTGTCCTCGATCGAGTTGTTCGACTCCGACTCTAAGATCCTGACGCAGTTCGGCTATTTTAAAAGATTGAATTTCGGCTTCCATCGCTGCGATGCGGTCGATTAACGATTGGAATGCGCCAGCTTCTTGGACTACTACCGCAGCTTTACCATTGACTGTCAGCACTAGGGGTAGCTGAGTAGCTTGAAGTTGTTCGACGTAAGCGTTGGCATTCCGCTTGAAGTCGGTGAGCGAGTGAATGTTGCGAAGATCGATCGAAGACATCAAATTAAGCTCTGAATTCAACATCTCAATAGTAACAAATATTCCGCACTTCATAAAAAGTAGGGATAGTATCTGAATTACCCCTACTTTTTATGTCGATTTGCGTTGCAACGCTGTGCCTAACGGCAGGCTCCGCCAACGCGATCGAGATCTTGCGATTATTGTAAAATCGTTTTCGATACCATCCGCGTTTTTTTCTTCTCAGCTTCCGAGAGATCGTCGCCACCTTGGAGGATTGTGGCGTTAGATTGCAACACGGTGGCGGCATTGGTATCGCCCATTTGCAGCGCGGTTTTGGCTGCGGTTTGGAGCAGGGTGGCTGCGCCAGCACGATCGCCTTGTTGGAGTTTTTGTTCGGCGAGTTGAGTTTGGCGATATTTTGCTAATGCAAGCGTTTGCTGTTGGACGTTTTCATCGACAGCGGGTTGATGATTGCGCGTCACAGTCACATTTACATCCACGGGTGGCGTCAGGAGATTGGTGGTACCTGTAGCCGGATCGTCATAGCGAATTCGCAGCGTCGCGATCGATTGTTCGCCTTCAGCTAGTTGTCCGATATAAGTATTCACCAAAATTACTCGCGAGAGATCTTTCATCAAATCTCCGAGCCTAACTACCTGAAGATTGCCATCATCTTCAACGGCTAACTCGATCGTATCGGGAGCCACTTGGGCGACGGGTTTGAGTTCGGCGAGCCGCACTTTGGGTTTTAATTCTAGTTGCAGATAAGCATTTGTCAAGCCAACCGATTGCATCCGGTTGAAGATCCGTCCGAATTCACTAACTGCTTGAGCGGCTTCTTCAATATAAGCAAGGGTACCTGCGGCGGTATCGGCAATTTTTTCGAGCATGTTTTGGTTCCAATTTTCACCAAAACCCAATGTATTGAGCGTGAAATTACTCTCTGTCGCAAATCCAGCTAATTTAAGACACCGCGCGTCATCGCCGTGTTCGTTTTCGCCATCAGTAAGGATAAAAGCGTGAGATACCCGATCTTGTTTCCCTTCGATCAGTTGAGTAATTCCTAGTTTAATACCCGCATCGATCGCGGTACCACCAGCGGCTTGCAATTTATCGATCTTGTCAAAAATATCGTCAAAATCGGTAACTTGCTGACAAGGGACGATTACTTCCGCTTGATGATCGAATGCCACTACCGACAACCGATCTTCGGGGTTAAGACCTTTAATTAATTCCCTCGCCGCCTGCTTGACGGTAGCTAGAGGCGTACCTTTCATCGAGCCGCTATGGTCTAAAATCAAACACAAATTCAGCGGTAATTTACGATCTTCAGGTTCGGCTAAAGCGGATACCTCGATCGATAACTGCCGCTGATTGTTACCTTGACTGATATCTACTTGCGGATCGCTGATTACGGTTTCGAGCGCAACTTGCATCGGACTTAACTCCACATTTTTCGTAACTCTATCCTATCAGATCGAAGGGAGGAGTGATGGGGGGATGGGG
>NZ_PVWO01000102.1 GCF_003003845.1 Chamaesiphon polymorphus CCALA 037
GTATAGGCAATGGTTGCTTTACTTATGCCGTCGAGTACTAGCCACTTGAGTTAATAGTCGAATTGGTTAATTAGGCAAGATTGGGTACTCGCGAACCAGCAGCTTGCCGCTCGTAAAAGAAACCCATTACATTAGCTACCTGAGATAAAAACATTAACAGACTTAAATATATCGACTTTGGGAGTGAAACTTTAAATAGTGGATAAGTTAGTAATTTAAAATAGAACGATAGCGGCTCTACTGTCATTGGCGATCGACTGCGTTGGGCGCGGGATTGATGAAAACAAAATGCGCCGCGTCCATAGTTGAAATGTTGTCGCCAAAATGTTGATAAAGTTAAGTGATGGGCGTGATAAACTTGTGCCTGTGGTGCGTAAACCAATATGCCACCACGATCTAGCCACCGATCGCAAAACTCCCGATCTTCTCCTGCTGCCAGTGGAAAGGTGGTATCGAAACCCGCGATCGATCTAAATTTTTCTACAGGCATTGCGAAGTTATTAGAGGCAAAAAAATTAGCCGTTCCCTCACCATGATTATAATATTCATAGATGTAATCGATGAGCAGTTGACTAGCTGTCGAGTAAACATTTTCAGGGAGGGCATTAATTGTTTGCCCGCCGATTAATGCCTGAGACTTCGATTCAAACTGAGTTGCTAAAATAGACAGCCAATTAGTTGCTGGTAGGCAATCATCATCTGTAAAAACGATAAATTTTCCGGTCGCGATCGCGGCTCCGGTATTGCGCGCACTGGCAGGGCCAGCATTTTCTTGTCGTAATAGTTTCAGCGTTAGATCGGTTTTGAATGGAGCGACGATCGGATCGAGTGGCAGCTTACTACCATCATCGACAACAATTACTTCAAAATTAGTTTTTGGGTATTCAATTTTAGCGATCGCTTCTAGACAGGTGCGGAGTCGATCGGGGCGATTGTAAGTGGGAATGACAATCGAAAATTGATATGATGACATCATAATTTAATAATACTCACAACAAATGGAGATAAATTTTTAGGCTGAAGTTTTGTTTGACGATCGCGATCGCCACAACTGTCCGATGTTCGCTAGTTTCTGAAATAAACTGGGCGATCGCAAATCACGTCAAATTTAAGACTACCGACAGCAGCGATAGCAGACTCCAGCTCGATTTACCCATTCCAATCGGTGCAAATTAAACAGCGGTTGCGCGTTCGAGCAAACTTTGTTCGGCAGCCAACTTTTGTTTGGCGATCGTCCATTGTTCTTTCGTGAACTCTTCATGATAAGACCGTTCCACATTTACATTCCACAGATCGTGCCGTTCGCCCAAAATATTCTGGACGGCGAGCATGGCAGTCAGCATCGAATGATCTTGATTGTTATAACGGTGCATCCCATTTCTGCCGACAGTTTGCAGATTTTCAAATGTTTCTAAATAGTCCTGAATTACCTGTAAATGCTGACGATATTCACCATCATAAACCGGATAAGCTTTGGGCTGCCGAATTACGGTACCATCTTTCACGTCGCCTGGTAAAACGCCAATATTCAGATCGATCGCTTCTTGGGTTGCGAGTGCGATTAGTTCTTCAGTCGATCGACCCCACAATTCATCGCTATCGTTACAAAAATATTCCATTCCCAAGCAAGTTTTACCCGCTTCTGGTACCATTGCCGCGCTCCAGTTTTTGAAATTCTGAATCCTCCCCACCTTAAATTCAGGACTGTGAATATAAATCCAGTTGTCAGGAAATAGATCGTCGCGATCGATAATCAATGCAACAATCAAAAAATCGCGATATTTCAAGCCTTTGGCTGCTGCGATAACTTCTGGCGGTGGCAAGGGATCGAGGCGTTGCAGCAAAGCAGTTACAGGCATCGTCGAAATAAACTCATCGGCTTCAATTTGCTGGATTTTGCCATTTTGCTCGATCGTCATCCGCTCGATCCGCTTGCCCGATCGCTCGATCCGCTTCACTGTCGTATTCAGGCGCACCTCACCACCTTTTTGCTCGATTAGTTCCTGAGTGCGTTCCCACATCATCCCTGGCCCTAAAATCGGGTAGTCGAATTTTTTAATCAAGCTTTTGGCATTTTGAGAGCCAAACACCGCATTAATGACGACTCGCCGCAGTGACATGCCATTAATCCGCTGTGCTGCCCAATCTGCACGAATTTGGTTGCAGGGAATCCCCCACACTTTTTCGGTATAAGTTTTGAAAAAAGTGCGATACAGGCGTTCGCCAAATCGATCGGTCACCCACTCTTCAAATGTCTCCGGTTCGGGGGTCAGCTTCAAAGTAGATTTGAGCTTGGCTTGGAAATAGCTCATCACCATCAAGCCGCTGTTGAATATACCCACATTTGAGAGGGTATTGGATACAGATAGTGGGTAGTTATAAAACTTGCCCTGATAATAAATCCGCGATAGGCGCGGGACTTGAATGAATTCTTTATCGAGAATTTCATGCCAAAAGCGATCGACCTGGGGCACTTTGGTAAAAAACCGATGTCCGCCGATATCAAATCGGTACCCTTTATACATCTCTGTGCGGGAAATACCACCGACGAGGGGGGCTTGTTCCAAGATGAGCGTCTGGATGCCACGTTTGACTAGTTCGTAGCCTGCTGTGAGTCCGGCTGGGCCTGCACCGACAATTGCAACGGGGTATCGTGTCATGTATTTTCCTCGATTGATTTGCTCAGAAGGCTCGGTCGATCGCGTTCTTATAAATCATAGATTAAGCCATTTGGCGTATTCTCAATTTATATATAATTTGGTATATTACCAGATTTTTTGAGATCCATCTGCCTATTGTCACAGCTTGTGCTTTACAATTCCAAAATTTCTAAGAGCTTGGGTTGGTGGGGTGTGTGTCGGCTGACTGAATGATAGCGGATCGTCCCGATCGCAAACGCCAGTCCGCCATACAAAAAATACAGCCAGTGCCAAAACACGGTGCCACAGGCAAACCACCCGCCGCGTTGCTGGTAGAAAAATTGATAAACTGGCCAGTTGATAAATAGCAAAGCTAAACCAAATAGCATCGCGATCGCCACAGCACCAATCCACAAAAAAGCGATCGGCACAGAGATCGCCAAGCAATAAGCCAAGATAATGGAGATTCGACTAGAAATCTGGAGATTGAGATCGTTAACAAATTGTCGATCGCGCCAAATCAATTCAGTCCAAGGTAATGCCCGATAGAAAAATTCAGCTTTGAGCAGATTTAGCAGTCGCCAGCATTTGAGATGTTTTACCAAAACGGTTTTACATAACTCAATCCGATATCCTGCCTTCTTTAACCGATAGCCCAGATCTATATCTTCGACTGACGGATAACGATAATTTTCATCAAAGCCACCTAGTTCGAGAAACACATCGCGGCGAATTGCGCCACAAGCTCCCCAGAACGTCGAAGCTTCTGTCACCCCAGTTTGATGAGTGTAATGATGAAATAAATTTTTGTATTGCGACAAAAAATTCGGCGCACCAGGCGCATCATCATAAGAGCCAATTAATGCGGCGACATCCGATCGCTCCTCAAAAATTTTCCTCACCTGGGGCAGCGTGTCAGCATGAATTGTCACATCGGCATCGAGAAATAACAATATGTCCCCCGTGGCAATTTTGGCACCGTGATTTCGCGCTCGCGCTGGCCCGCTTGCTGTCGGAAACGTGACAACCTTTGCACCAAAAGAGCGAGCTAGCTGCTCTGAACGATCTGTCCCACCATCGACGACAACCACGACTTCAGTTTCTGGCGGCACGAACTGTTGGAGACTAGATAGACATTTTTGGAAGCTCTCGCCACCGTTATACACCGGAATCACGATCGAAACTATCAAATCGAATATCTCCTTGAATTCTAATCGGTAAACAGCTTATCCACAAATTTAATATTTATTCGCGATCGACTCTGTTAGTGCTGTGGTGTTCGTTGGGACAATTCGCGCACATAGGTAAACAGCCGATATCTATGCAGATTCTACACTAGATTAAAATACCAGCAAAATCACTAATTGAAAAATCTTGACAAAAAAGTCTTTTTTTGTATTTCATGTCACGATTACTGGAGATCGGCGATCGTCACACCATCTTTTTCGCCCACCAATTTCAATCGATCGAAATCGATTCAGGCTTGAGACTCGATCGCCGATCTGAACCATTGACGCAAATTAACCTCAGCCTCTACTTCATCTGTTTGGGCAATTGCCAAAAATTCATAGAGCTTTTCTTTCGATACCATTGGGAAAGTTGGGCTACAAGATACTTCTAAATATCGATCGCCTTGAAGTTGATAGATTAGCCATTCTCGCCCATTATATCGCCAAAATTCTGGCACTCCCATTGCTGCATAGAGAGCTGGTTTATTGATATCGGTATGGGTGATATCTACTTCTACAACCAAATCGGGCGGCGGATCTGTGGCTAGATCTACTTTGCGCCCAGCCACGCGGGATTGATTTTGAATATAGTAGGCATTGTCTGGCTCAGCACCGCGATCTAAGTCCGATCGATCGAGTGTTGTCGAACCCATTGTCTTGATTTTCAAGCCTAGCTCTACTACTAGAATGATAATCATGCGTTCGATTAAACGACCAGAAAATTCATGTTCCTCTAATGGCATTGTAATTTCTAAAATTCCTCGATCGAATGTCAATTTTGTCGCCCGATGTTCGCCCAAAATCCCCAGCAGTTGTTGATAACCCTGCCAAGTAATATTTTTAAAAACCACTCGACGTTCGCCTACCAGCACTGGAGCGATAATCGGCACTACAGAAATCATAATATTTTACCCTCAACTATTATGGTTAGATTAGTGGGTAGTTTGTAGCCAAACCCAACGCCTTACTTGAGATAAGCGATCGTCACACCGCCGCCACCGTCTTTTTCGCCTGCTAATTCAAAGCGATCGACCTGCGGATGATGGGATAAAAATTCATGCACGCCTTCACGGAGTTTGCCCGTACCTTTGCCATGAATCACCCACATAATACCCGATTGATACGCACGCCCGATCGCGCGTTCGATTTCCGTCTCGGCATTCATCACTCTTTGTCCACGCACATCTACTGTATTTGTCGATGTCCGAATTGCCACTGGTGGAGGGGCGGGAGTTGCGGTACCAGGGACTTTTGCTGCTGATTTTTTCGGTGGGATGATAGCTTTTTCACCCGTCAAAGATTCGATGTCAGCTAAAGCAACATTCATTTTCATGATGCCGAATTTGACATTGAGATTGCCGTTGTCGTCTACTTCGCTCAGGACTTCGGCTTTTTGCCCGATCTTGGGGATGCGGATCCGATCGCCAACCTTCGGATTGAAGCCGACAGGCGGCTTGGGGGTGGCTTTTGCTGGCAGACGACGGTTAGAGACGTCATCGAGTTCGGAGGTGGCTTGCTGAGCAGCCTGGGCGGTTTGGGGGCCTTGCTGGAGTTGGCGAATCACTTGGGCGATTTCGCCTTTGGCTTCGGCGATGGCGGCTTGGATGGCGCGTTCCTGATTTAGTTTGAGTTCCTGCTCGCGGGCTTGCAATTGCGCGGCTTTTTGGGAAACTTCAAGATAGAATGCTTCGGCTTGTTTTAGAATAGTAGCTGCTTCATTGGCTTTAGTTTCTTGAGTGCGGCGTTGTGCTTCTAGTCCCGCAATAACTTCGTTTACCTCTTGCGTTGCACCCAAAATCACTTGAGATTTGGCATTCTCAATTACCGCCGGATTCAAACCCAATCTTTGGGCGATCGATAGGGCATTCGATCGACCGGGGATGCCCCATAATAAGCGATAAGTCGGCGCAAGATTGACATCATCAAATTCAACAGACGCATTTTCAAAGCGACTGTCTTGATATTTAAGAGCTTTTAACTCGCCATAGTGCGTACTCGCGATCGTCAGCATCGCCCGATCGGCTAAATATTGCAACAACGCGATCGCCAACGCACTTCCTTCAGCAGGATCGGTTCCGGCTCCCACTTCATCGAGGAGGATGAGGGAGTTGGGAGTTGGGAGTTGGGAGTTGGGAGCGCGGAGTGAGTCTTTTAAAACTTGTTCGTCAAAAGTCGTTGTTAGATTAGGGTTACGAATATCATCAGACAAAACTGTCTCTCTATTAGCTCTATCTGTCTCTTCTTCTCCCAACTCCTCACTCTCAACTCCCAACTTCTCGATCGCATCCAAAATCCGCCCGATCCGCCGAATATGTCCCGAAAAAGTAGAGAGACTTTGTTGCAGAGATTGTTCGTCGCCGATATCGGCGAGAATGAGGTCGAACCAGGGGATCTCGACTGGCTCGCGGGCGGGGATAAATAGCCCCACCTTGGCCATCAAAGCCACGATCGCGAGAGTTTTGAGGGTGACAGTTTTACCGCCCGTGTTGGGGCCTGTAATGGTGACTACGCGGATGTCTGGGCGGATCGATAGATCGATCGGGACGACAGGGGAGCCTTCTTCGTGGCGGTGTTTCCAGATTAGTAAGGGGTGGCGCAGTTGGCGCAGGGTGATATATTCGCTGGCGGCTCGATCTACAAATCTGGGCGGATTGGCTTCCAACCACAGGCTGTATCTCGCTTTGGCAGTGGCGAGATCGATCGTGGTAGCAACGACAAGCAAGTGTTCGAGATCTTCAACTACTTCAGTGACTTTGGCAGTCAGAGCCATCAGTACCGCTTCGATCTCCCGCTGTTCTTGGCGTTGGAGTTGGCGGAGTTGGTTGCCGAGATTGATGATTTGCTGGGGTTCGACATATAAAGTCGAGCCGCTCCCAGAGCTATCGTGAACGACACCAGGAATCGCATCTTTATGAGTTGCTTTGACGGGGATGACAAATCGATCGCCCCGTTGAACGATCAATGGTTGTTGGACGGCATTAGATTGACGCTGGATCAGACTGTTGAGAAACTTATAAATCCGATCGCGCAAGCCTTTGAGCTGCACCCGTACCTGGGCTAATTTCTCACTCGATCGATCGGTGACGTCGCCGCGATCGTCGATACAGTGATAGATATCTTGCTCTAATTCGGGATAAGTCCGCACGTCGGCGACTAATTCCTGTAAAACTGGGATATTTTCTTCGCTCTCGATCGTGCGGCGTAACTTCCGCATTCCCGCTAGGGTAGTGGCGATCTCGTGCAACTCCTTCCCCGAGAGCATTCCCTGGATGGCGGCGCGTTCGAGCGCATCGCCAAAATCTTCGATCCCGTCTAGAGACAATCCGCCTGTCAAGCGGGTTTCTAAGTCATACACCTCTTTAGTTTGGGCGAGGAGATTCAGACTGACGCTCGGACTTTGGGGAATTACCAAATTTCTGGCGGCGATCGTACCCAACTTTGTGGCGGCAAATGTCGCTACCTGCTGACACAATCGCGACCACTCCAATAACTCTAACGTCTCTGCCTGAATCGCCACGCGCTCTACACCTGATGTTGTACTTATAACTATTATAGATCCGGACAATTAGAGATTTACCCGCTCGAACTAATTTCTGGATACTGCATCTTGACATACTCGCCGATCGATTCTGGCACAGAGAATTTGCCATCTCTAGCATCGATTAAATAGCGAGCGACTAATTTATCTAAAGTCCTAATAATATCTGTCTCACCGATCGCAGATCGCAGATCGGTGAGGATGCGATCGAGTGAAAGCGGCTCTTGTTGACGGGATAAATATGAGAGAAAAGCAATTTCTGCCTGGGATAAATAATTTAGTTGTTCGGACAATATATTTTCAATTCGATAATATACCAGAATATTGGCAGCTAAAAATTTACTAATATCGCGATCGAATATATCTCTAATTGTATTGGCGATCGGTTTGAGTGCTTGGGGATTGCCGCGATATTTATTCACGAGCAGATCCCAGTCTGCGGGGGTGCCGATGAGTTCGCTATGTTCGAGTAGTCTTTGGCAGGAGCGGCGATCGAGTCCAGCAATTTCGATCGCTCGAATACTACTACCAGCATCGATCCGGGGCGGAGATCGATCGACGATCGCGATGCAACAGCTTTGATGTTTCGATCGATTGAATAGATCTAAAAAGTTGAGAGCTGCTTGGCGATCGGTTAACTCAGTTAGGGCGTTATCTGCCAAGAGTGAGTCGGCATTATCTAATACCAAAAAACATTTTTGGCTTTGTAAAATAAATAGTATTTTGTCAAGCAATGGCTGTAAATCTAATGATAATTTAGCCGATCTACTATCTAATGCTTGAAGAACGCTTGCTAAAACATCGGTTAGCGATAAAGTTTTGTCTGGGGCAATCCAGACCACTCGCTCGAATTTTGCGGCTAAATTTTCTGAAAATTGGGTGATAAAATGTCTGGCGATCGCCGTTTTACCGATGCCTTTCATCCCATACAACCAGATAAATTGATGGTTGCCTAGATCGATCGTGGCTTGGAGCTGGTAGAGTTCGGCGGTTCTCCCAAAGAATCGCGGTTTGCCAAAAGTTTCGATCGCTGGCGGTACTATCCCAAGTAGTGACTCGGCATCTAGCGTGGTGAGGATCTGACGGACGTTTTGTTTGCTGACTTTGGTGTCGAGCAGTTGCGATAGATCTTGCCACAGTCGCGCTGCTCGATTTTTGACTGTTTGCTCTTGATGCGTTTGGATACTCTGATATGGCTGGTTTTCCCAGGCTACGGTTAAAATTTCTTTTTCGATCGGTTCTAATCTACGACCGCGTTGCTCGAGCGAAATCCGATCGAGCAGGGTACATGCTTGTGCTAATTCCACATTGATATTCGATCGACCATTAACATATTGTAACATTTATTTGACTAGCTCAGAGTCCGCTCGATCGAGTAAGTCAAATTGAAACTTTGCCGATCGAAAGTACTTTTGAGTACTTAGTTTTTTGTGCTACGAGCAAGCGACGATCGATTACACGATCGGTCGTTCTGCTTGACAACTAAATACTGAATAGGTCGATCGATTGCTGACGATCGATCTGTATCGATGTATAGATCCGAACAATCAACATTGAGAAAGTGCGATCTTGTTGTATCAAAAACTACTGCAAAAATCCGATCTAACAACGAGAAAGCACCAAAAACCTAGGCCAAATCTTTTAAAAATCCTGAAGATTGCCGTGCAGAGTACTTTGCAGTACTGACATTTTTTTGATGGTCGAAGTATTATGTTGAAAGTTAGCAATTGAGATTGCTGCAAACCAAATAGACAGACAGTATTCAGCCTGTTTGAGCTAAAAGTGAGGCAGCGATCGATAAAAGCGATTTCAATCGCAGTGCGGTCTTGCACCACGATGGTGGCCAATTCTCTCGCTGACACACAAGCATCAAAAATATCTTGTCTTTATTGTATCAATGAATCTACCTTGAGTGACAACTCTTCGGTTTATTCCACTGTTACAAATCTCTTTCTGGCTTTATCGCCCACGCTCAACTATGTATCGGTCGCAATTTATCCAATTTGTTACTGTTGCTAGTTGGTTGTGGTTGAGTTCCGGAAATCTCGCTCGATCGGTACCAATTGCGTTAGCAACCGAACCAACTCCCTCTTGTCAGATCGTTACTTTCAGGGGTGGAGAACTGATGCAAAATTCCTTACCGCCCACACGGGTGTCCGGCATTTTGGATCTGGCGATTGTCTGCCAAGGTAATGCTTTAGGCAATTTGTCAGTAACGCTAGAACCGATCGTCGTGCATAACGGCATTGGCTCGATGCGGTTTGTCAATAGTTCGGGACTGTTAGCTGGTGCGAATCCCAATCCAACCTCAACTATTATTACCATTCCCATTAGCTCTCAAGGCGATGGCAGAGGTAATGCTCGATTGATGGTGGAGATTGTCGGACAGGAAGGGAAGTTACTCAGAAGCGGTAGTGATTATCGACTCTCTATAAGTGCTGCCTTGGAGATCGCACCCTCCAGTCGTAAGTAACTGTAAAAAAGCAGTTACACCTTTCAATAAGTTCTGCAATCGGCAGATACTACACATTCATCACACAACCCAAAAAAATCATGAACAAGTTTCTATCCATCTTGGCTGCAACTGGCTTATTAGCTGCATTCGCAGGTACCGCTCATGCTGCTCCTCCTGCTTCTTCTACTTCTTCTGTTACTTCAACTGTAGTGGTAAGACCTACTTGTGCTATGGTCGTTAAATCAAGAGGTTCTGTGGAGGGTAATGCTACTCTTCCTAGCAAAATTGGTACTGAATGGGGTACACAACCACAGCTAGAAACTGTCTGTAACACTGGCGGTCACACTATAACTGCTAACAAGCCTACATTTACATTGGACGGTGTTCCAGCTCCTGATAATTATCTCGTCAGAGGTGGCTTTGGTGGTGGTGATGGAGTCTATCGTGCTCTAACTACTCTTGGTACTCTCAGTGAAAATCCTGCAAGTTTCGAGGTAACGACTACAACTTCTGATGGTGGCGATAAGTTTAGTCTTCAAGCTCGAATCGAAACAGGCTTAGCCGATTCGAGCTTACTGCGAGCTGGCACATATGTTGCTACTATTTCGGTTACGCTAGCTCCTTAATCATCGACGTTGGTGAATATTGATAGATAGAATCGATCGAACAGCACAGTCAGGGTTTCTAATTGAAATCCTGCTGTGCTGTGTTTTAGGAGCTATTTGGGAATACTTGTGAAAGACTAAATACATCCTCTTAAATAGCCCCGTAACTATTGTTGTTAAATCTTCTTTATAAATAAATATGACAAATAAAATAACAAATTTATTAACTACCCTTGTTGGCATGGGTATCGTTGGCACTAGCTTAGTTGCTTTGGTTAGCACGGTACGGGCACAAGAGATTTCGATTACTGTCTCGCCAGTAGTGACATTGAGCCAACTCCAAGGGTCTCAATCACGGTCTACTTTTTCGGTTACGAATAGAGGCACTATACCGATCAGAACGCGGATTTATGCACAAGATTTTGATTATGACAAAGACAAAGGATATGTCAAGATCGCCAATCATCCGAACAGTGCCTCTCCGTTCTTACAATTTTCACCCAAAGAATTAACGATCGCGCCTGGGGTGACCAGAGATGTGAGATTAAATATTACCATTCCACCAAGTCAGCCGGATGGAGAATATCGAGTAGCAATCTTTACTGAAGACTTGACCGAACGCAAAATTACAGATCCCAATCAGAAGTTTGTCACGATTATTAGACCACAAATCGCTTCATTATTTTTTGTCACTAAAGGCAATGTCACTCCCCAATTAAGTGCAGTTAGCGTAGGTTGGAATAACCAGAACAAATCGCCTAGATTGGTGCTAAAAAATCAAGGACAAGCATCTGCCTATCCAACCATCAATTGGCAAATCGAGCAGGGTGGTAAATCCATAGTTAATAGTGAGGTTCGAGGAGTAATCGTTCAGACTGGCAAAGAACGAGCGATCGACCTAAAATTGGATGAGAAGACTAAACTAGCTCCAGGTCAATATAAGTTAGTTGGTAAGATTAACGGTGGTGGTAAAGAAGTTCCATTTGCGCTAGATCTCAATATTCCAGCTAAGTAGTCGGATCTTATCTAGTCAAATAACCTAAGTTACTAGTTACAGAAACTGCCAAGTTACTTAGGACGCCCCCGACTTCTGGCCTTGCCCTTAAAATGGGGTTAGGGGAGATTTAGATCTCAAAACGAAGTCTAACAGACTTGTGTATACACCGTAGAACTTCTGGGAGAAGTCAGGGGTATTGAGTTAAAGATTAACTAGCAACTTACCTTAAATACAAATATAGTGTCCTCTGCTCCTCAACCATGGAGACAGAGGACTTTAAGATCGGCACGATCGAGCAATTTTAAGATCTAAAGATCGTAAGTTTTAGGTATTTTATCAGTATTCAATCGAACATTTTGTTTGCCACAATGTAAAAAGACAAGCTCAACCGTAATAGATCGATCCGATCGCCAAGTTAACGATCGAAATGATGTACCCAGAATCTATATTAGTAAAGGTATTTAAATTATGTGCTAATTTAAACCAACTGATGTTTCTAGTTGGATATTTGGTGTGTTTGTTCAGTGGTAAAGCGATCGCGGTAGAAGAAGACAAAAAAATAGTTCAGTCGCCATCTGTTGCTCCAGCAACAATTCCTCAAAATAATGCAATTTTGCCAGTTGGTTTAAATATCAATGGTAAAAGTGTCCTGCCAAGTATGAACGTGCGGGGTAAGGAAGATGGCGAAAAAGCGATTGAATTCGAGCGATGGTTGGTGCCGTGGGAAGAGATTAAATCGGCTCTCAATCTCAAAGTCGGCGAACCAATTAACGAACAGATCGAAATTAAATCGACTCTATTTAAATTTAACCTAGATGCGAATAAATTAGTTAAAGATCCGGTTTTGGGTACGGCGATTGCGATTCAAGATCTCAATACAATTCCGGGGATTACTGCCAAATTCGATATCAATAAATACGCGATCGATATTACCGCACCAGCAATCGATCGAGCGGAAAGGGGCGAAAATATCGTCGATCGTCCGATCGATCTAGATGGATTACCCGTAATGAGGTCGGGTAATTTGTCCATGGCGGCACTCCAACAGCGAATTACTACTTCGGGTCAAAGCGACCAAAGCAGCACGAATCAGGGCGAATTTAAAGCGATCGGGAGTATTTTTGATGCTAGTTGGTTTCTCACAATTCAACAACCCAAAATCGATGGACTGCAAACCTGGAAGCTAGACGAACTGACGATCCTCCGTCAACGCCCACAATCAGACATCGCCATCGGCTCTCAAACCCCATTTTGGAGCCGAGGTAGCTCTTCGGGTAATTATTGGGGCGTAACGGGAATTTTTCGGAATGGGTTTACACCACCAGTGGAACTATCTGGTAGCGATTTTTTAGTCACCGATCGCTTACAGTCTTCACGAGTAGGCAGAGTAATTTCTGGGCGGGCGCAACCAGGGAGTTTGGTACAGTTAGTACGCGGGTTTGAAACGACTCCGATTCGGGAAATCCTAATCGATAGTTCGGGGATTTATCGATTTGAGAATGTCATCGTCGGTAACGGACAAGATAGCAGTTTCGGCCAAGATTATCGGGTTTTAATCTATCCCAACGGTCAATTAACCGCCAATCCATTCGTCCAAGAAGCAAAATTTATTACGACACCAGGACAAATTCCTGTCGGGAGTTCGGCACTTGTCGTTTCGGCAGGATTGAATCGCACCCCTACGGACTTTTTTGGTACCTTTAGCGATCCCAAAGGTGGGGCATTGTATCGTTGGGGTGCGAATGAATCTCTCACCCTTGGAGTTGGGGTAGTCAGCGATCCTCAAGCTGGTGCAAATATTGGTGCGATCGGGGAATTATTTTGGCAGCCCGATCGCCTCCCCTTGCAGGTATCCGCTGCTGTCTCTACAGGCGATCGATTAGATCTTGTAGGCAAATTAAACTATACGCCTTCTCAAGACTTCTTCCTGAGTGCTAATACCGATCGCTTTTCCACCCGTGCTGATGCCAACTGGCGACTTACGCCCAACTTTACTACCTTTAGTAATATCGATACCAGTAGGGGTGTATCGATCGGCGGACAGTACTATACCAGCGATAGCATTGCTGCTACTTCTACCTCCCTACGTGGCGATATCGACGATCGATTGAGAATGCGCCTAGCGGCTACTCAACGCTTCCAAAATTGGCAGCTTGGCTTACAACTGAATGAATCCGCCATTACCTCTCAAGTTTCTTACCAATTAAATCCTAAAGCAACTAGCGGCGGTAGCGAAATTACTGCTAGTTATCAGGCAAATAACAGTGGCACTAACAGCAGTTCTACGCTTACCAGTCTAGTGTGGCGATATCGATCTCCAGGTGTTAATGCTAACGGTCAATCGATTTGGCAGAGCGAACTCGGTTATGGTTTTAGCAGTACGAGCAGTGGCGCGATCGTGGGGATTGATTTTTACCCCTTGCCTGGATTCCAAGTGCGTGGCAGTTATCGTGGAGGTTCAGAGACGGGCGGCAGTAGTTATGCGATCGAATTTAATGCCAGTCTACTGACGGGAGGTGGCATTCGGGGCACTGATAACAGTATCGATGAATTCCGCAACCTCGGTCGCATTAGCATGTCGGGATTTTTAGACAAAAATAATAATGGTAAAAGAGATGCTGGCGAAGAAGTTTATGTAGATCCACTACTATATCGAATTAATAACAAACCACTCAACGATCTACGCCCAGAAGTCGCCGATAATGGCGTCATTGTTAAACTACCGCCCAATAGCTATCGCTTAGATATCGATCCGGCTGGCTATCCGATTAATTATCGCAGTTCGATCGATGCCATCCGTGTAGATGTCATCGCTGGCAGTAACGTGGCGATCGACATTCCGCTCGTACCTGCCTATATTTATACTGGCGTAGTCGCCGACAAACAAGGTAAAGCTGTTGCAGGCGCAACAGTAGCAGCAACTTCCATTAAAACTAAAACTAAAATAACTTCCGTAACCAACGATGCGGGTGTTTATTACTTAGAAGGCTTAGAACAAGGCGAATACCAACTCACAATCAGCG
>NZ_PVWO01000559.1 GCF_003003845.1 Chamaesiphon polymorphus CCALA 037
ACCGTCGGGAAACCCGACGAGCGCGAGCCGCAACTCCCAACTCCCAACTCTTAAACTTATGCCAACTTTTATAGCTGAAGTCCGTGACGCCCAAGGTAATGTCAAACAGGAAAAAGTTGACGCTCAAACTGTAGATTCCGCTCGCAAAAAGCTCAAACAAAAATATCAATTCATTCAAAATATTAGACCTGTTAAATCTTTTGATGTCACCAAAATTGACTTCCAAGACATCGAAGCAGCCATAAATCCTGTGACTGTTCGGGATAAAGCTGTATTCTCCCGTCAATTTGCTGCCATGGTTAATGCTGGCGTGGCAATGGTGAGATGTCTGACAGTTCTATCCGAACAGTGTGGTAATCCCAAATTACGTAAAGTGCTTGCCCAAGTCAGTACTGACGTTCAACAGGGGATCAACCTATCTGACGCCATGCGCCGACACCCAGAATGTTTTGATACTCTATATGTCAGCATGGTACAAGCTGGAGAAGTGGGTGGGGTACTCGATGAAGTACTCAATCGTTTGGCTAAAGTATTAGAAGATATGTCTCGCCTCAAAAACCAAGTTAAAGGCGCAATGGCTTATCCCGTAGCTGTGGGGATTTTAGCAATTTTAGTCTTCTTAGGGATGACAATTTTCTTAATTCCAGTATTTGCAGGTATCTTTAAAGGTTTAGGGACGGAGTTGCCTGGTCTAACATTATTTATGTTGGGCGTCAGTGGCATCTTAACTAGTTGGATGGTCTTGATTCCGATCGTGGTCATTGGTGGATTAATTTTTGCCTATAATCAGTATTACAAAACCACAATTGGTAAACTGACAATGGATCGTTTTTTCTTGAAAATGCCAATTATTGGCGACTTGAATGAAAAATCTGCAACCGCAAGATTCTGTCGGATTTTTGGGACTTTAACTCGATCGGGTGTACCAATTTTAAATTCGCTCGATATCGTCCGCGATACTGCTGGCAACCAAGTAATTTCTAATGCGATCGAGAAGTCTAAGATTGAAGTTCAACAAGGGGGGATGTTAAGTAACGCTCTCATGCGCGAGAAAGTTTTTCCACCGTTGGCGATTCAAATGATCAGTATCGGCGAAGAAACTGGAGAATTGGATACGATGATGATGAAAGTTGCCGACTTCTATGAAGATGAAGTCGAACAAGCTGTTAAGGCTCTTACCAGCGTCCTCGAACCAATTATGATGGTCTTCCTGGCTGGGATGGTTGCAGTCATCTTGCTTTCGATGTACTTACCAATGTTCAAAGTATTCGAGAAACTCGGCTAATAAATTTAAAATATTTCCTCAAACAATCTAGGTAGAGTAGTGGCATTCATTACTCTACCTAATTATTAGCTGGGCACGAGCGATATCAGGCTAAAACTTACTATAATGTTCGTCAATTTCGATCGATGTGAGTATCTCATTATCAACACTGCCGGAGCTTATGATTCAAAAGTTAATTATCAATTATCAATTATCAATTATCAATTAACTTAAATGTCTATCAAAAAGTCAGACTACGAGCAAATATTATCTCAATATAGCAACCATACAGAAGCGATCGAGCTGCTCAAGCAGTATCGCCCGTATCTGGAAATGATTCCCAGTATCAGACGATCGGAAGAAAGTTTGATTACCATGCCTTTGCCTGTCGTCCAACTCCGAAAGGTGACGATCGGACAACAATTAAATCAGTTTTCGCCGATAACGGCTACTTCTAAAACAATCTTACTTCCTTGCGATCTTGCTTATTTAATGTGCGATCCAGAATGGAAAATTAAGATGGGTGGCGAGATTATTATCTTCATCCATCGCCCTGAAGAAGATCTTTCCGATTTACTAGCGCGGTGGCGACAAACCCAAGTAATGCTAGACCACGACTATGAATGGGTAATGCCGCAATACTATCGGCATATTATTTGTGAAAGTGGCGAATATCTTTATCCATTATTCGTGCTATTTCCGCAAACACCCGAACATATTCAGAGGGGATTGATTGGGGCACACTTACCAGTTGTGACTACACCGATTCTGCAACCCGATCGAGCTGAATTAACATCATCCGATCGATCCTGACCGCGCGGATGATATTAAATAGTACTATAAGCTGAGAACAATCTATGGATTGCTTGACCAGTTAGCCCGTCTCAACTTCGGAGGTAACTGGTAACACTCTCAATTCCACCACATCAGACTGAGACTGAGACTGAGGTTCCCACCGTTCTAGCATTACAGCATGAGCCGTGTTGCCTATTACATTAAGTAAGGTGTGAAAACTATCGGTCAATCGATCTACTCCAGCCAAAATAGCAACTCCTTCTAGCGGCAACCCCGCCGCTGTAAAAATTGTTGCCATCATCACAATTCCCGCACCAGGAACGCCAGCCGTACTAAAGGACACGAGTAACGTACTCAAAACCACTGCGAACAGCAGACTAGGTGTCAACGGGACATCATAGAGCTGTGCGACAAACAAGGCATTAAACCCCTGTCCCACTGCCATCCCATCACGTTTGAGAGCCGTACCCAAGGGAATGGCAAAACTAGCGATTGTCGGCGACAGACCATACTTTTCTTGCGCGTTTTGTAGGGCTACAGGCAAAGCAGCATTCGAGCTAGCAGTACCAAATGCGAGGGTTAAACTAGGGGCAAAACTGCGGAAAAAGTGCAATGGCTTCGATTGGGAGATCCACAGTAACACTGCATAGACTCCTATCATCAAACCGATTGCTAAAACAACGCCCACCATATACGTAAGTAACCTACCCAAAATGCCAATTCCTTGGACGGCAATGACAGAACTCATCAGGGCAAATACCCCAACGGGTGCAGTGTAGAGAATTAAGAACAGAATTTTTTCACTGATGGCATAGATACTTTCAATGAATTCCACAAATGGTCGAGCGCGCTCGCCTGCTTGTTGAATGCCAATTCCAATCAGTGCGCTCGAAAAAATAGTTTGAAGTAAATTTCCCGAACTGAGGGCACCGAGGGGATTAATGGGAATCAGACCCACCAACCAAGCAATTAGGTCAGGCGCAGCTCCAGCATCTACTTCGATATGGGCTTGGACGAGTCCTGTCGTGCCAGTACCAGGGTGCATGACAATGGCGGTAAATATGCCCAATCCGACAGCCATAATACTGGTAAGAATATAGCTAAACAGTAATTTAGCAGTGTAACGCCCAACTTGAGAGGCATTCTGGAGACGGGTCAGAGCTAAAAGGAGTGAAGAAAAAACAATCGGTACCACTACAAATTGAATCAAACGTAGAAACGCTTGTCCCACAGGATCTAAACAGTAAATATTTAGCGGTTCGACCCAAGTAGGCAAAACTTCATGGAGGATAGCACCAAATGTCATACCAGCGGCAAGAGCTAGTAGTACGATCGTGGATAGGTTCATAATATTTTAAAATCGGGCAAACATAGTTTCTTAGAGGATGTTTGAAAAGTGGGGAGGTGGGTAAAAAAGCTCACAAGAGCATAAGCTACGAATAGAAAGTAAGTA
>NZ_PVWO01000560.1 GCF_003003845.1 Chamaesiphon polymorphus CCALA 037
TTACCCATTACCCACCCACTCATCCACCCATCCACCCATCCACTCATCCACCCATCCACTCATCCACCCATCCACCCATCCACCCCTCTACCGATCGCCGATAACTGTTACGATACATTAGGCGATCCCCACAGCATTGGGCAGCATAAATTCATCATTTAGTAATTTAAGGAGTATTTCCGTCATGGCTGGCGAAATTTTTAATGCAGCAATTTTGTCTTCTAGCTTAATTCTCGTGGGTTTGGGCTTAGGATTCCTATTTCTCAAAATTCAAGGCCCAGAAGAAGAATAATCGATTAGGCTTTAGGCTTTAGGCTTTAGGCTTTAGGGTGAAGGGGTAAAGGGTAAAGGGTAAAACAGATCCAATATTTCAGATCCTAGTCCACTCATCTACCCATCCACTCATCCACTCATCCACCCATTCACCCATCTCCGCTCCCCACCATTTGTGAATTTTTGTTAACTAACATGAGATTTTTCTGCTAATATTTTATTGAATAGCTTTAATAATTTTTAATTATTCTTTATAAATGACAATATTAATTGTTGGTGCCACAGGTACCTTAGGCAGACAGATCGCCCGCCGCGCCTTGGATGAAGGCTACCAAGTCCGCTGTCTGGTTAGAAGCGTGCGCAGAGCCGCTTTTCTCAAAGAGTGGGGAGCTGAATTAGTGGTCGGGAATATCTGCAACCCTGATACCTTGGCACCTGCATTAGAAGGCGTGACCGCAATTATCGATGCTGCAACGGCTAGAGCGACAGATTCATTGAGCATCAAAAAAGTTGACTGGGACGGACAGGTAGCCCTGATCCAAGCCGCTGTCGAAGCTAAGATCGATCGATTTATCTTTTTCTCGATTCTGGGAGCGGAAAATTATCCCAACGTACCGTTGATGGAAATCAAGCGATGTACGGAGCTATTTTTAAAGGAATCGGGACTAAACTATACTATTTTGCGTCCGGCTGGGTTCATGCAAGGGCTGATCGGTCAATATGCCATCCCGACACTAGAAGGGCAACCCGTCTGGATGACTGGTGAATCTTCGATCGCTTACATGGATACTCAAGACGTTGCCAAATTTGCCGTCAAAGCCTTATCGGTAAAAGAAACCGAGCGGAGCAGTTTCCCGATCGTTGGCAACCGCGCTTGGAGTGGTAAGGAAATTATTAGTTTCTGCGAACGTCAATCTGGCAAAGAAGCCAAGATGACTAATGTCCCAATTGGGATAATTAGGTTGATGAGACAAACATTACGTTTCTTTGAGTGGAGCTGGAATTCTGCCGATCGATTGGCATTTACAGAGGTACTAGCTTCAGGCAAACCCTTGACCGCAGATATGGAAGAAGTCTATCGTGTCTTTGGCATCGAGCAGCAGTCGATCGGGACACTAGAGGCGTACCTACAGGAATACTTCAGCCGCATCATGCGCAAACTCAAGGAATTAGATTACGAAAAAAACAAGCAAAAAGAAGTCCAAGCAGCCAAACAGAAAAAGAAAAAAGTGATGTTCTAACTATACTGTGGGGTCGATAATGTCGAATAATCTGCGGCACTCTCATCCGAAGCCGCGATTCTATGCGGCTAATATGCGATAATTATGAGAATCTATCTAAAAATCTGACGTATTATTAAATACTCAGTTCGCGGCAATATGCGGCCTCCCGCTTGGGAATGGCGGTGGCATTGTCGAAAATTATCGACCTCCAAAGTTAGAAAACTGAGAAAATTTGAAGTAGGACTGTATTCGTGCCAAAAGTAGGCATCATCTATAATGAGGGTAAACCCGTCGCTTGTCGGATCGCTCAGGAAATTGACGACAAGCTCACCGCGTTGGGCTGGGATGTTCATTCAGCAGCAGCCAAAGGTGGAATTTTAGGCTATTGTCAATCGGATCGCCCGATCGCGCACATTCCGATCGATTCTTTGTGCCCTCCTGGTTTTGACTCGGAAATGAGTTTTGCGATCGTCTTAGGTGGTGATGGCACGGTTTTGGCTGCATTTCGGCAGATCGCGCCTAAAGGTATTCCCCTCCTAACGGTAAATACCGGACACATGGGCTTTTTGACCGAAACATATATCAACCAACTACCAGAAGCGATCGAGCGGGCAATTGCTGGCGATTACCAGGTTGAAGAACGCGCGATGCTCACAGTCCGCGTCTGGGAGGGCGAGCAATTATTATGGGAAGCATTGTGTCTCAATGAAATGGTGATCCATCGCGAACCACTCACGAGCATGTGCCACTTTGAAGTTACCGTTGGTAGGCACGCACCCGTAGATATTGCGGCTGATGGTGTAATTTTATCGACACCGACAGGTTCTACCGCCTATTCTCTGAGCGCAGGTGGCCCTGTTGTCGCTCCTGGTGTAGATGCACTCCAATTAGTGCCGATCTGTCCGCATTCTCTCGCCTCCCGCGCTCTAGTCTTTTCAGACACCGAACCAGTCAAGATCGAATCTGCCAACCCCAATCGCTTGGTGATGGTGGTAGATGGCAATGGTGGCTGCTTTATTTTGCCTGAATTTTCGATTCGGATCGAGCGATCGCCTTATCCCGCTAAGTTTATCAGACTCCAACCGCCAGAATACTTTAAAGTCCTCCGCGAGAAGCTAGGATGGGGACTACCACATATTGCCAAACCTACCTCGGTGGAGTTGCCATAATTTAGGCTTTAGGTTTTAGGCTTTAGGCTTTAGGGGTTAGGTTTGAGGAGTTACCCATCTACCCATCCACCCATCCACCCATCCACCCCCTAATCTATGGCTGAAAATACCCCAATTGTGTTAGTAGAAAATGATACGGCATTGGCCGAACGCATGAGCTTGGATCTGTCTAAGGCAGGTTATCAAGTGTCGATCGCCGATAACGCCAAGATGGGATTAGAACAAGTCAAAAAACTGCGTCCGGCACTAGTTGCGGTAGATCGGGCATTGCCTGGAGAATCGGCACTGACATTAGTCCCCCAACTGCGGGAATCTGGGTGTGTCGCGCCTATTTTATTGTTAATGTCGCATGATTCGATCGCCGATCGGATTGTCTGTTTTGAGTCTGGAGCCGATGACTACTTTCTCAAACCCTATCAGGCGTCCAATTTTTTGCGTGCCGTCGGGCTGTATCTCAATTCCAAAATTCCGCTGGGCGAACAATTACGCTTTGGCGATCTGATTTTAGATTTGGTATCGCACCGCGTCATCCGTAACGAACATACGATCGATTTAACTGTCAAAGAGTTTGAATTGCTGCGGTATTTGATGTCTTATCCCGAAGTCGAACTCACCAGAGAACAAATTTTAGAAAATGTTTGGGGCTATGATTTTCTGGGCGAATCCAATGTCATCGAAGTCTACGTCCGCTATCTCCGCCTCAAGCTGGAAAAAGATGGCGGTAAGCGACTGATTCAAACCGTCCGTGGCGTCGGCTATGTCCTGCGAGATTAGATCGAGCGATTAGATTGACTTTATAGGACAAATATACTATTATGACTTTAGCTATTTTGCAGGGTCAGAATA
>NZ_PVWO01000103.1 GCF_003003845.1 Chamaesiphon polymorphus CCALA 037
TAAATGGTTTCGCCTACTTGTCGAGAAATGCTTAAACTATCTTCATCCAGTTTACTATTATCCCGCCCACCTACTT
The DNA here is from genome assembly GCF_003003845.1 of Chamaesiphon polymorphus CCALA 037. Taxonomy (GTDB): domain Bacteria; phylum Cyanobacteriota; class Cyanobacteriia; order Cyanobacteriales; family Chamaesiphonaceae; genus Chamaesiphon; species Chamaesiphon polymorphus. The sequence goes on from NZ_PVWO01000103.1 coordinate 77, forward strand.
ACCTTGACCGATCGTGCCAAATTCTACTTTTTTGGCAAAATACAAAGGCGCGACAATCAAGTATGGAACTAATCGGGCAAAATAGTTGTATGCGTATTGAAAAATGTCTAGTAGTGCGAACCAAATTATCAACAAATCGTAGTTTCTAATCGCTCGACTCAAACGACCTTCAACCTGATTGCGCTCTAGGGTTTCGCCTTGATAGAAAGCAATCGATTCGGCATTGTCGCGGACGTGAACCATCCCGTAGCGGAAATCACCTTCGAGCCGCAATTGATTAAAGTTAATTTTGATGAGTTTCGTACCGATCCAAATGGCTAAAATACTGCCAATAGAGACATAACCTACCAATCCAAATGTTAGTTCGGTAGAAATACTATAGAGAATTCCTGTAAATGCGATCAAATCTAATACTGAATTGAGAATGTCTAAAATCAAATCCAAAACAGTAGTTGTAAATGAGTTGACGTCTTCAGTTATCCGTTGATCTGGATTGTCAATATCTGTATTAGCAGCATTGGAGTCTAATTCATAATAAGATCGGTTACTAAAATAATCTTTTAGTAGCGTATTGGTGAGCCAAGCTCGCCAAAATAAGGCTAATTTCCGGCGCGTGTAACGGTAGCCAATCAAAATCGGAATTGCGACGACCAGAGTAATACCATAAACCCAAAGAAATTCCCAAAATACTTTAGGATCTCGACCATTGAGGGCATTATCGATAAATCGAAAGACATAACTAATCAGTACATTCAAGCTACTGACGATGAAGGCTAGAAACAGTAATAATCCTAGAATTAGCCATTGCTTCTCTCGTCCTTGCAGCTTGTGTCGATAAGCATAGAAAATACCACCACTGGCAATCAGCAGCACCAAAAAGATATAAGCAGGCAAAAATGTCAGGAGATTTTGAAATATTTCTAACGAGCTTTTTCCCAGACTAGAGAGAAACTTCAGGTAAATAATCTGATTGACCAGCCCCGCAAAGAATTGAGGGGCAAATTGGAAACCAATTAAAGATAAAGCGACAACAAAGAAAAAGGTAAACGACACAACAAATACTAGTTGTGTTAGAATTAAAAATAGAAACTGCCTCGAACTTCTCGCTCCAGGTGGATAGAAGTAAGGTTGGGCAATTTCTACAAGTCGCTGCCAAAGTTGGCGATCGAATCGAAATTTAAGTGACGGTTGGGACTGCGGTACTGCGGTCATAGTAGCTGAGGTGAGATCGTGGACATCAGGATCTTGAAGACGATTGCGGAGATTCTCCAAAGGAGAGGCTTTGCCAACGCGATTGTTTCCTTCATGTATATTAGCGTGCTGCGATCTGCTCGATCGAATGTAGCTAATCCCCAGGTCGTCAAATAGCAACCGTTCTGGCGCGGGCAACTTGAAAGTTAATATCGTCAGCAGCGAGAACCCAAACTCGTCTTAGCAACGATTCGACCCGATCGCACACTTACAAAATTCAAACTAGGTTATGTTGGAGATTTCTAAAAGTATCAGTATTCCCCTGAGTGAGATCGAGCTGAATGCCATTCGATCGCAAGGTGCGGGCGGACAAAATGTGAATAAAGTAGCGACGGCGATTCATTTACGCTTCGATATTATGGCATCATCGTTACCAGATCGCTATAAGAATCGCCTGCTGGAATTACGCGATCGCCGCATTACTAGCGACGGGATTGTCATCATTAAATCCCAAGAACATCGCACTCAGGAGCGCAATCGCGAGGAAGCACTCGACAGGTTGAAAGCATTAATTTTGAGTGTGGCGATCGTCGTATTACCTCGGAAGTTAACCAAGCCAAGCAAGGGACAAGTGCGGCGACGCTTGGCAGATAAAAAGCATCGATCGCAGATGAAAGAATCGCGGAAAATTGTAGAGTAGATTTAGTGCCATAGCACTCGATCGAGAGGAGTTGAGAGGGCAGATCCTCAAGCTTTGGACACTACCCCTTAACACGATCGCCAAGCGGAACACAGGCAACCAATCTAAAATCGGGTTGGGTAAAAATTTCGATCCTTACCAGCAAACGCGTTAGCTTCAAGACGATCGCGCCCGACCGTAATTTCCGAATATACTATAGAGTATCGAGACTTAGCTACCGCCACAATCTAACCTCGCGCCACTGTCTGTGAAGTTAAACGCTATGACCACCTCTGCTATTACTACCGAACAATTAAAAGATATATTTCCATTTCCACTCGACAGGTTTCAACTTCAGGCGGTAGATGCACTCAATGCCGGAAAATCGGTGGTAGTCTGCGCCCCAACTGGTTCGGGCAAGACGTTGATCGGGGAATATGCCATTCATCGCGCCTTACGACAGGGACGCAGAGTGTTTTATACCACCCCACTTAAAGCTTTATCCAATCAAAAATATCGAGATTTTAGGGCGGAATTTGGAGAAGGTAATGTCGGCTTGTTGACAGGGGATATCTCGATCGATCGCGATGCGCCGATCGTCGTAATGACAACCGAAATCTTTCGGAATATGCTCTATGGTACCCGCATCGGCGAAGTCGGCACTTCCATGGTGGGTGTCGAAGCCGTGGTGCTAGATGAGTGTCACTATATGAACGACAAGCAGCGTGGTACCGTCTGGGAAGAATCGATCATCTACTGTCCGCCGCACATTCAGCTCGTCGCGCTCTCCGCTACCGTTGCCAATAGCAAACAATTGACAGAATGGATTGGTGCCGTTCATGGTAGCACCGAACTGATCTATTCGGACTTTCGTCCCGTCCCGTTGGAATTTCACTTTGTAAATCCCAAAGGAATTTTGCCATTACTCGACCCTAATACAGCCAAACTCAACCCCAAGCTCAAAACCCATCGTCCGACAGGCAGCCGCAAAGCGGAAGATGTCCCCAGTATTGGCTTTGTCGTCAGCAAGCTCGCCGAGCGAGAAATGTTACCTGCTATCTATTTTATCTTCAGTCGGCGGGGGTGCGATAAAGCTGTCGCCGAGATGGCAACGATGCAATTGGTGACTCCGGCTGAATCAGCTCTACTCAAGATTCGCATCGACGACTTTCTCGATAAAAATCCCGAAGCAGCGCGGGTGGGACAGGTAGAACCACTGTATAAAGGCGTTGCTGCTCACCACGCAGGCATTCTCCCCGCGTGGAAAGCACTGGTAGAAGAATTATTTGGCATGGGTTTGATCAAAGTCGTCTTTGCGACAGAAACCCTCGCCGCCGGGATTAATATGCCCGCCCGAACGACAGTCATTTCCAGCCTCTCCAAGCGTACAGACCAAGGACATCGCCTCTTGACGGCATCGGAATTTCTCCAGATGGCAGGACGTGCTGGACGGCGCGGTAAGGACGTGGTGGGCTATGTAGTAGCCACTCAGACGAGATTTGAAGGAGCCAAGGAAGCCAGCGACTTTGCCACATCCGCACCCGATCCCTTGGTGAGTCAGTTCACACCGACTTATGGGATGGTTTTAAATCTACTCCAAACTCATACCCTAGAGGAAGCTAGAGAACTCGTCGAACGCAGTTTTGGGCACTTTACCAAGACGCTTCATCTGTTGCCCCAACAACAGAGCATCGGCGATATCAAAAAGGAATTGAGCACTCTCCAGGAAAGCTTGAGCAAGATCGATCCTAACGTTTTAGCCGACTATGAAACCGCTCACTCCCAACTCAAATTAGACCAAAATCAGCTCAAAAATCTCCAACTTTATACCGAACAAGTCCAAGCCGGACAAGTCAGCAAGCAATTACCCGCAGCCTTCCCAGGGACGATCCTCAGTCTCAAAGGCAAACACGTCCCCGTCGCTACGCCATTACCCGCCGTCCTCGTCACCAAAATTGCCGGATCTGGCTACAAACCTTCTCTAGTCTGTCTGGGACAAGATAATAAATGGTACGTCGTCAATCATCAAGATGTCGTCGCCGTCCACAAACATTGGTCGGAATATGGCGGCAAACAGCGGGTACCGCAGGTAGTATCCCTGCTCCCACCTGCGGATATGCCCCTCAAACCCGGACAAGTCCGCAAGGGAATGACCCTAACTGCCGAAATTGCCCAAAGCATCCCCAATCTCGAACCGCCAGCCACCGCCGAATTGACAGCTCAAGTCAAAACCGTCGCCGAACTCAAAACCAAGCTCGAAAACCATCCTGTCTGGGAATGGGGTAACCCCGCCACATTGCTCAAACGCTACCGCCGCCAAGCCACATTAGAACAGGAGATTAAAGATCTCCAAGATACACTCCAAACCCAACTCGATCGACATTGGCAAGAATTTCTCAATTTAATTGAGGTATTGCGCCAAGTCAACGGCTTGCAAGGCGTCCTACCCACCCGCATCGGTGAAGCCGCCGCCGCCATTCGTGGCGATAACGAGCTATGGATTGCCCTCGCGCTGATGTCTGGTTATCTAGATACTTTGGATCCGCACCACTTAGCCGCAGTCATCTGCGCGCTGGTATCAGAAACCCCCCGCTCCGACAGTTGGACGAATTACGATCCGGCGGACGAAGTAGTCATGACCCTCAGTGCTTTACGCGGCTCCCGCCGCCAACTATTCCAAATCCAACGTCGCTACCAGGTAGCTCTCCCCGTCTGGATGGAGTACGAGCTAGTAGGTATCGTCGAAAACTGGGCGTTGGAAGTATCGTGGACGGAGCTATGTAGCAATACCAATCTTGACGAGGGTGATATCGTGCGGATGTTGCGCCGCACGGTGGATCTGTTATCGCAGATTCCCTATGTACCTCATGCTAGCGATGCTTTACAAGACAATGCACGACGGGCGATTCAGTTGATCGATAGATTCCCGATTAACGAATCGATCGCATAATTAGCCTGTATTGTGATGTTCTAGTAGTCGAGGATTGTTTTAACAAATCTCTGTTGCTGATATTGAAATAAATAGATTATATAATGCTAGAACTATTATTGTTACAGGGAATTTTAACTAATGGTCAGATCGAAGAAATACTGAATGCCCCAACGAAATCCTGAGAATAGAGTCTTTTTACGAAATTAGATTGTATGGCTGGCAGACATCATAAATATGTTATTTATAGCTTTCACTCTTAAATCCCTCTAGCCTGTAGTAATTTTAACAGAGGTGTAAATTATGCTAAAGCCAATTCAACTACCTAGTGGTAAAATTATTGACATAGATAAATGTCTAGCTATCATTCCAGGATCGACATCAACAGATAGTGAAGTAGTTTTATCGGGAATAGAACATCATCTCCAGATTGACTCGATCGATCTGGAAACTCTAAATGCTGCAATTCAACAACAGATAGTTTCTCAACCCCGATATGCTTTTGAATTCCGGACGATCTCTCAAGATCTAGAAAGACGAGATCGAGTAAGCGATCGATTTGAAGCTCTACGCCAGAAACGATCTGAGTTATCTACTCAACCAGATGCAGATAGAGCATTTGAGGTCTTTTCAAAATTAGTAGATGCCGAACGTGCTAGCGGACAAAAATTGTATAGCTTAGAATGATTATTTTTATTGACTCTAGTGTATTGGGACAGTTATGCAATCCTAATTCTACAGACGATCTAACCAGATTAGATAATTGGTTCGAGCGAAGTTTGATTCGTTGTACAGTTGTTAGTTCGATGGTTTGTGATTATGAAGTTCGACGGGGCTTACTGCTAACGAAAAAACAAGGATTAATTGCATCGGGAATACCAATATTAGATGATTTACATCAATTAATTGATTTTTTACCTGTAGATCGAATAGTTTGGAATCTAGCAGCGGATATTTGGTCAACAGCCAGAGTTAGCGGACAACCAACGGCTGGAGATCGAAATCTAGATGCAGATATGATTATATGTGCAACTTGGCAGGATTTAGCTACTCGTTATCCAGGCCAAGAAGTAGTTATCGCCACAACGAATGTTAGACATTTGTCAAGATTTACGAATGCTGTAAAGTGGGAAGATATAAGTATTTGATGAAGCCCTCACCATGTAAGCTGTCGATCTCGATCGTAGTTGGGCGCATTTTCTTAATTTAGATTCCCACTACTGTTTTTCCCAGTGGTAACGAGCAAAACCAGCCCGATACTCCATGACTTGCCCGTGTAGTTCCCAGATTTCTAGCGGGGGTTGGAGTTCGATGAGTCGATAGGTAATCCAGCCGCGCTTGTAGCCGCGCCTTTCCACGATCGATAACAATCGTTGGTAGACAACAAACCAGTCGCTGAGTGATGTTGGGGGTGGAGCAGAGCGATCGCGAATGTGGGGTTTGGTGGGTGCCAGATGATGGGTTAGTTGCTCGTAAGCATCATTAATCGCCACCATAGCGGCGTGAGTACCGCCACGATCTGGATGATTGTTTGCCGCAGCTTGGCGGTAGGCTGACTTGATTTGAGCTAGGGATGCGTGGGGCGATATGCCGAGAATTTGATAGGGGTTCATGCACCTGGAGCGGATCTAGCGATCGGAGACTGTCGATCCCCAACGCAAAATGTACGCTACGATCGAGTTAATTGACTTGCCGAGATTTACTATTCTATGCCCCAATCGTCAGAAATTGCTGTGGAATTTCGAGATGTCAGCTTTGAGATAGATCGGCGGAAGATTCTAGCTGACTTGAATCTGAGCATTTATCGAGGGGAAACGATCGTGTTATTAGGGCGCAGTGGTAGCGGCAAAACTACAATGCTCAAATTAATCAATCGCCTCGCAATTCCAACTACTGGCGTAGTCTCGATCGACGATCGATCGACTGCCGATTGGGATACGATCAAACTCAGACGCCGAATCGGTTATGCAATTCAGGATATCGGTTTGTTTCCGCACTTTAATGTCAGCGAAAATATTGGATTGGTACCTTCATTAGAGCGGTGGCAAACATCGCGCATCGAGGCACGAGTTTACGAGCTGTTAAACTTGGTGGGATTAGAACCAGAAGTATTCGCGCGCCGCTATCCCCATCAGCTCTCAGGGGGGCAACGTCAGCGGGTGGGCGTAGCCAGAGCCTTAGCTGCCGATCCGCCGATTTTATTAATGGACGAACCCTTTGGCGCGCTCGATCCGATTACGCGGCTGGAATTGCAACGACAGTTTCTATATTTACAGCAACAATTAGGAAAGACGGTTGTTTTTGTCACTCACGATATTCAAGAGGCTTTTTTGTTAGGAACGCGAATTGGTTTGATGAATGAAGGTAATTTGGTGGTATTAGGAACTAAGGACGAATTGCTGCAATCTCAACATTCAGAAGCACGGGCTTTTATTGCTTGTTTGAATGCCTGGGAGATGGGTGGATGAGTGGATGGGTGTATGAGTGGATGGGTGGATGAGTGGATGGGTGGATGAGTGGATGGCTAATGGGTAAATGAGTAATGAGTAATGAGTAATGGGTAATAGGTAAATGATTAATGGGTAAGGGATGGTAATATCTCAATCCGCAATCCGCAATCAAAAATGGTATCACTATCAACTATTTAGGAGATTGTTTTGTTTTCAAATGAAGATGTTGCAGAAATAATTTTACGGAGTGGCGAACACTTAATTTTAGTGACGATCGCGATGATAGTGGCGATCTCGATCGGGATTCCGTTAGGGATTGCGATTACCCGATATCCCAAGTTAGCTCAACCCATTCTCGGTGTCGCAAATGCGCTCCAAACTATCCCCAGTTTGGCGATTTTTGGCTTTTTAATTTCTGTGCCATTTCTGGGCGGGATTGGTAAGAATCCGGCGATCGTCGCCCTGACTCTATACGCATTGCTCCCACTAATTCGCAATACTTATGTCGGCATAAATAGTGTCGATCGGGCGATTACAGAGGCCGGAAGGGGTATGGGCATGACCGATTGGCAATTGCTAACTCAGGTAGAGATCCCGCTAGCTTCAGGGGCAATTTTGGCGGGGATTAGAGTCGCAACGGCGATCTCTGTCGGTGTCGCCACGATCGCGGCGGCGATTGGTGGTGGTGGTTTGGGTGTATTTATTTTTCGGGGATTGGCAACGATCGATAATCGGTTGATTTTGATGGGTGCAGTACCCGCAGCCGCGATCGCTTTGGGTGCAGATTTGGCTTTAGGATGGGTAGAGCAGCGACTCACAGAGCAACCACTGCGGCGTGGGAAACTCGATCGAAAATATGCGATCGGGGGTGGAATTCTTGCCTTACTCATCGCCGGATTAGTTGGTATTAATTATTTTCAGGCACCGCCAACAATTGCGATCGGCTCTAAGAATTTTACCGAGCAAGTTATTCTGGGCGAATTACTCGCCCAGCAGATTGAAACGCATACAAATATTAAAGTCGATCGACAATTAAATTTAGGTGGTGCTTTTATCTGTCATGAAGCAGTCAAAGCTGGAAAAATTGCGGGTTATGTCGAATATACGGGTACCTCACTCATCCAAATTTTAAAACAAGCACCAATCAAAGATCCACAACTAGTATTCGATACTGTCAAACAAGCTTACGATCGCCAATTTCAATTGGAAGTTTTATCACCGCTGGGATTTGAGAATACTTTTGCCTTCATCATCCGCAATGAAGATGCCCAACGATTACAAATTAAGACACTTTCGGAAGCGGCTAAATATACGCCGCAAATGCGCGGGGGATTTGGCTATGAATTCCTAGAACGTCAAGATGGTTATCCAGCTTTAGCCAAGACTTATGGTTTGAAATTTGCCAAGATTCAACAGATGGAATTTAGCCTAATGTATCCCGCGATCGAGAAAAAGAGTGTCGATCTGATTGCTGCAAATTCCACCGATGGCTTAATCCCGGTGCTAAATTTAACGATCTTAGAAGATGATAAAAAGTATTTCCCGCCTTATCAAGCCGTACCTATTTTTAATCGAGCGACGCTAAAAAAATATCCGCAGATACAGCCAGTTATCGATAAATTAGCTGGAAAGATTTCTACTCAAGATATCCAGCAGATGAATTATCAAGTAGATAATAAATCTCGTCCTGTCGATCGAGTCGTGCGGGAATGGCTCAAATCTAAAAATTTGACTTAGATTATTTTAAATCGATGTTGCCCTCACCCCGCCATCGCTTAGTGCTCTGGATCCCCTTTCCCAAAATTGGGAGAGGGGCTGGGGGTGAGGGCAAGAAAGTTTTACTGGTACAAGAAGGTTGTATGTATTATCCTAAAAACTTAGGACTCATGCGATCGCGTGAATTTTTATAAACCAGTTGCCTCGTCGTGAGCGTTAGTCTCAGGATCGGCACCCATATTTGCTACTAAATTGCGTAAAACTGTAATTTGTTCGGAATGCTCCAATGCTTGAAGTTTAGTCAAGCATTGAGTCGCTTCTTCCGACATTTGATAGTCGGCTGGCATGGGGATAATTTCAGTCCGATCCATACCTTGGGCGAGTAAATACCAAAATAATAATTTGGTAGTATCGCTGAGTGCGCCATATTCCCGACTAATTAAGCTATTTTTGCCTTCTACCAAATCCCGTTGGATTTGTAATTGCTCTTCATGGCTCATTTCGGCAACTTGTTTGAACAAGCCTTCGGCAATCGTTGGTGCTGCGGTACTAGCTCCTGGTGCAGCAGGTGTAATTGATTTGCCAATTTCTTTATAAATGAACCACAATAATGCAAGCTGTTGGTCTGTGTCTAGAGCGGTAAATGTAGAAGTCATTTCCGGCTGAACATTAGAAATACTAGTTGTCACAATACTGTCCTAATTCGTCTCCTCTACAATACTCATAATCTATTCGGTGTCATACCTACTTTAGAAATAGATGACGATCGGTCAAAAGACAGATAGAATTATCTATTATTTGTGCTTTTATATTTATGTAATAACAAATAAAAATCGCGATCGAAAAGCCAGTGTTTTCACGATTCGCTATCTCGATTATTTGCTCCATTACAAAATATAAAACTGCCGATCGTGAGCATAAATCCTACATCCAATTCGGGACTGTTAATTGAGATCGATGGGATTGAAGAACCCACGATTGCTGCCTACTTTAGTGGATTGAATAGTGGTGAGTTTGCAGCTACCGCCGAGTTATTTGCCGAGAACGGTAGATTAGATCCACCGTTTGAAAATCCGATCGAGGGTAGAGAGGCAATCGCTAAGTATTTAGAGACAGAAGCCAAAGGAATGATTTTTTGTCCGGAGTCTGGCACACTGCTACTGAAAGATAACGATCTGGCTCAATATCACGTCCAAGGCAAAGTAAAAACTAATTACTTCACTATTAACGTAAGCTGGTTGATCCAGCTAAATACAGATCGAGAAATCTTGCTGGTAGAAGTCAAGCTTTTAGCAGCATTAGAAGAATTATTAAAGTTTAGTAAATAGTGAATAGTGATTAATTAGAGGTGCCAATCACTTAGCAGCTAATAACTCAATTACACGCCACGATCGCGTTCCATATCGTATAAGATTTTCTCCCAGTACCATTGCTCGGATCGATCGGGATTGCTGCGGCGCGCGCTATCGAGGAGACGTTCGATCCGCGCCATATCGTGTCCGGCAATGACGATCGCACGACGACGCGTATCGGGATCGACAGTACCTTTGCTCTGCCATTCCTCAAAAATTTGGTCGGCACGAGATTTCTTAGAAAAATGCTCTAGGGCGCAATACAGCAGCACCACGCCGATGATGATTAGCAGAACTGTCAAACCGATACTCATACGATGACCGTCAATAGACTACGATCGATATATTCACGCCTAAGTGCGGCAAAACCGGACAAAAATCTAACTCAATTGTGGATTGTGGATTTAAAGTTTTGATTCCTTTTTCGTTGCAATCATCGATCCACCCCACCCTATAGAAATCATGAACGTTAACATTGCCATTCCATAAGCTGCACTACCTTGCCCTATTTGAGATCGACCCACTTCTTGATAGTAAGCCTCTGCCACAGTATTTCCACCCTGAGATCTAAGCTCAGTTAACTCTTGTCCCGATTTCTGTAACTTGTACCCCGCGTCAGCAAAATTTGTAAAGGAAACAAGCCCTAGCAAAATTACCACGCAACCTAAGCCCTTCATCAACATAAATTTGTTTCGCTCGATACACATCTAGTAGCATTCCCAAACCTAGAAGAAATACTACAGAGTATGGATAAATAAGTGCAAGATAGTCCTTTAAACATAAACAGTACTCAGTTTTCGATCGCTTGGACTAGCGAAATGTGGGTCTAAATTTGGTACGGTGAGCGATCGTGTTCGAGATTCGATCGATAATGAAATATATTCGTATCGATCTCTTTATCTCATACCCATCTACCCATCCGCCCCTTTCTCTCCCTTAAACAACAATGTGCCTAAAATTAGGATCTTGCAAGCCGCCGCGCCACATGATGATGCCGTCTTCGCCAGTATCCTGATAGTATTTTTTACGGCGTCCGACTGTTTGGAAGCCATTTTTTTCGTAGAGCTGAATGGCTCCATGGTTGGAATCGCGGACTTCTAGCGTCGCTCGCGCCATCTCGATCGATCGAGCTTTGTCGATTAAGGCACTCAGGAGTAATTGTCCCAGTCCTTGGCGTTGATATTGAGGATGGATGCCGAGTAAGGTGATATGGGCTTCGTCTAAAATCGCCCAGAAGCAACCGAAACCAATGATTCCGGCTGTGTCTGGTGCGAAGGTTTTATCGATTGATACGCCGATAAAATGGCTATTTTCATTGGTCAATTCGCGCCGATAACTATCGATCGACCACAATCCTCCAAAGCATAAGCGATCGAGGATAACGATCGAGTCGATCTCTTCGACCGATATTGAGTTAACAGTTACATCTAAACCCACTTACGTATTGCTGAATTAGGTATTAGGCTTTAGGTATTGGGTGTTGGATATTTAGGTATTAGGATTAGCACGAATAATTAGCAAGACGCTTGCGTCTTCAAGCCTAAAGCCTAAAGCCTAAAGCCTGAAACCTATCCCAATCCAAACGCCCGATGAATAGTCTTAAGCGCATCGATACCTTGCGTTCGAGAGACTACACAACTAATTTTAATCTCAGAAGTCGAAATCATTTGAATATTAATTCCGGCTGTCGCTAGAGCATCGAACATTTTGGCAGCAACGCCAGGATTGCTAACCATCCCTGCGCCGACGATACTGACTTTAGCGATCGATTCATCGACGACGACAGCTCCACAGCCCAATTGTGTAGCGGAAGCGTCGAGGACGCGTTTGGCATCGGCGGCATCGTTTTGGGCGACGGTGCAGGCAATATCGCGCGTGGCGACACCATTGATGACGCGGGTGCGTTGGGATTGAATGATCGCATCTAGGCTGATATTATTTGCGGCCAAGATGCCAAATAACTCTGCTGCCATACCGGGACGATCCGGTACTTGCAGTATAGCCAATCTGGCACGATCTCGATCCAGGGCGACACCACGTACCGAGGGTGCCTTAACTGGCGGGGTATGACTCTCATTGGCAGAGGTAGAGATCTTAAACCGCTCGCAGAGTGCGGCAATCGCTCGATCGCAATCTTCAGAAGCAATCGTGCAACTGACTTTGATTTCTGAAGTCGAAATCATTTGGATATTAATCCCTGCATCGGCCAGGATTCTAAACATTTTGGCGGCTACTCCAGGTCTCCCGATCATCCCCGCACCAGAGATGCTGACTTTGGCAATATCGCCCGCTACCAGGATGCAATCGTGGCTGGGGACAAAGTTGTCATGCAGGACGGGAGAGATGGCTTCAGCGACCGCCTGGGCGCGTCCGATCGCTTGTTTGTGGACGGTAAAGGCGATGTCATTGGTATTACCTTCGTGGATCGATTGGACGATCAGATCGACATCGACTTGCTCGCGAGCGAGTGCGCCAAATAATTGTCCGGCAATCCCCGCGCGATCGGGTACTTGCAACAGAGCGATTCTAGCTTGGTCGGTCGTAAATCCGACGGCATCGACCGATCGGGCAATTTCCAAGCCTGTAAGGGGGCGCGGTGCGGGTACTGGGGAGACGACCCAGGTACCGGGATCGTCAGTCCAACTCGATCGCACGACTAGCGGGACGCCATAATTTTTGGCGATTTCAACCGCACGAGGATGCAATACTTTCGCGCCCAAACTGGCAAGCTCGAGCATTTCATCGGCAGTAATTTCGGTAAGTAACTTGGCTTCGGGAACGATGCGGGGGTCGGTGGTTAAAATTCCGGGTACATCGGTATAAATCTCACAGGCACTAGCTTTGAGAGCCGCCGCCAGGGCGACAGCAGAGGTATCCGAACCGCCTCTACCCAACGTGGTAATATCGCGATCTCCTGTCGCACTCACACCCTGAAACCCTGCCACGACGACCACTTTACCCTCTTTAAGGTGTCGATTGACGCGATCGGGAGAGATCTCCAAAATCCGCGCGCGGGTATGTTCGGCTTCGGTTTCAATCCCTACTTGCGCGCCAGTGAGGGAGATTGCAGGTTGTCCCAGTTCTTGGATGGCAATACTCAATAAGGCGATCGTCACTTGTTCGCCTGTCGATAGCAGCATATCCATCTCGCGCCGGGACGGCTGACTAGATAATTCCTGGGCTAGTTTCACCAATCCATCGGTGGTCTTGCCCATCGCCGAAACGACGACAACCAGATCGTTGCCAGCGTTGACTGTATCTACCACTCGGCGAGCGACTGCTTGAATTCGCTCTGGGTCACCAACTGATGTTCCCCCATATTTTTGGACGATTAATGCCATCTCTTTACTAAATATCCCCTTGATTACATTTAACTAATATTTGGGGGGTGAATTTTCCCCACCAAATCAAATCTGTGGTTTATGCGCAAGCTTGTTGGCTACAGCAGAGATCTACCCACCCCACTGGGCGGGTCACCCGACCAGCAGCCCTACGGGCACCCCTCCGAGGAGGGGATTTTCGACAAGAGCTGTTTGCGTACCTGTTTGAGGGAGAGAAGCGACGATGGCGTCGGTGGAAATTTGAGTGTGAGAGATGATGATGTTTGGTTGGATGCCGAGTAAAATAATCAGCGCGGCAAGCACGATCGCGGGAATGCGTTCGTAACCTGCGACTTTGGGTAAATATGTCAGATCTTCGGCTAGTTTGCCAAACAGGGTGCGATTGATGATGATGATGAAGTAGACAGATGTCAAACCCGTACTAGCCAAACAGATCAGTGTCGCAATCGGGAAAGCGATGTAGCTACCCTGGAAAGAGAGAAATTCGCCGATAAAGCCTACCATCCCCGGAATACCTGCACTCGCCATCATGGTTAAAATCGCCATGGCTCCGACAAAAGGTAAGCCCCGTTTGGGATTGAGCAAGCCGTGGAGTTTGTTGAGATCGCGCGAGCCAGTTTTGGCTTCAATAATACCGACGAGGTTGAATAATAAGGCGAGAATTAAGCCA
>NZ_PVWO01000561.1 GCF_003003845.1 Chamaesiphon polymorphus CCALA 037
GACAAACACCCAAACTGGGACTAGCGATCGCCGATCGGGGCCACAATCGATCGATATCGACTAGAGTTTTACTAAGTAACTTTACTCATTCAGCTTTACCTCTCTTATCGGGGATCGCCAAATATTAGGAAAACTTACCCAACTTGTAATGTAGGTAACTCATAAAATCGAGTAAATCGGGTATGATAAAAATAGTAATTACTAGTTCAGTTCTACCGTAGGTAATTTTCGAGATTAGATAACTACCTATCTAAGTTAGTCGATCCCAAATCATCGATCTACCCTCAGTAATCTATCAGACTTAGTTCCGTCGCCTTGGTGCTAACGTTCGACTAAAGTTCTGCTAACTGCACAGTATAGTTTCTCGTCCAGCTTTACAGTTTCTCACATGACCATTTATATCGGAAACCTTTCCTACCAAGCCACCGAAGAAGACTTAAAAACAGTTTTTGAGGATTATGGCACAGTCAAACGAGTTGTACTCCCCACAGATCGTGAGACTGGCAGAATGCGCGGCTTTGCCTTTGTTGAGATGTCCGACGACGCCAACGAAGATAATGCAATTACCAATCTCGATGGTGCAGAATGGATGGGTCGTTCTCTCAAAGTTAACAAAGCACGTCCTCGCGAAGAAGGTGGCAGTCGCGGCGGTGATTTCCGCAAACCTAGCTACTAAAATCTCCTACTACCTTAGCTCGGTACGGACGGCAATCGACAGAATCGATCGCCGTCATAGACTTAATTGTCGCATCGTTGTGGCAAGTTGTCAGTAAGATAAGATAAGAAGGGTGAAGGTTACCGTACCTTCACCCTTTTGTTATCATGATTTAGAGGATTGAAGGATTTGCAGGATTAGGTTATCGATGCAATCCCTATCTCCTATCCTATTCCCTATCCCCTATTCCCTAATTGCTGTTTGCAAGCAGCGAGGATACGACGATCGTTATTACTAATTTGGCGCAGTTGTTGAAAGACAGGTTTGCCGAGAATTGGCTTGTTACTGGCGTTCAAACCAAGATCGCGTTGGCGTAGCCTCTCTGCAAGAGAATCGAGCGTGAGGGTAAAATTAGAACGTTTACCATTGAAGGGATCGACGATCGTCCCATACAAGCGGGAGCCTTTAAATTGCCCGTAGAAGCAACTAAACTCCGATCGAGGTAGATAAAAAGCACCGATCGTTTTTTTGTTTCTCGTTTCAAAGATAATATATTCTTTGCCCACCACATTGGGGTAAGGGGATTCGCCATATAGGTAGACACCATTGGCGGTAGGATTGACGATCGAACGAGCGATCGGCTTAGATAATACTTGCAACGAAGTAGAACTAGTAACTACAGTTAATGCCACGATCGCGACAGTTGCCAACCAGCTTATTTTGACTGCGGCAAAGCGATGGCAATCGCGGGAGAGCGAGCGCAAACACCAACCCTTTCTCGAACGGCAATCGATCGTCATATCACAGAATATAATCAGAAATGATACGGTGTTTGAAGCTAGCTTTTGGTTATCGATGGCGATCGAATATTTTCTAGTTAATCGCTCGACTCATATCTAATTAAATAGTTAACAAATTGCTGATAAATAGATGACACATTGTCGGAAATACATCATTCATCATGGCTCTAATACTATTATCTAGTATTTGTTGAGGGCTGGAACTGTCAACCGATAGATTTAGCTACTATCGATCGAGACATTAGCTAAAGTGCGATCGAATTTTCCAATAACTAATTACAATAATTCCGTCTCAAGAAATACAAGTAACGATAATTGCAAACATAAAAAAATAGTGAGGTAGAGCGCAAAGCTCTACCCCACTATTAGCCTTCGGCTGTGGTTAACTGGCTACATAGTCGCGGAAACTGCTATGACGGCGGCGGAAATGGGAGAGAGCTTGATGCTCTAATTGCCGTACCCGTTCGCGGCTCAGATTGAGGATTTCCCCCACCTTAGCCAGCGATAATTCCGCACCGCCTTCTAAACCAAACCGGAGATTGATAACTTCCCGTTGTTGGCGGGTGAGTTCGTCGAGAGTGGATTGGAGTTCTTGACGCAGGGATTGTTGGACGGTATATTTCTCTGGCGAGATCCCCCCATCTTCGAGCAGTTCCGAGAGTTCGGTATCCTGCCTGTCGCCAACTTTAGCATCGAGCGAGATCGGTTGGCGGGAGAGCGTCAGATAGTCGCGGATCTGTGCGGGTTCGAGTTCTAGCGCGACGGCAATTTCTGCTGATGTGGCACTGCGTCCGAGTTGCTGGGACAACTCGCGTTGGGTTTTCTTGATTTTGTTGAGCTTTTCGGTAATATGAATGGGCAAGCGAATCGATCGACCTTGTTGGGCGATCGCGCGCGTAATCGCTTGGCGAATCCACCAGTAGGCATAAGTTGAGAATTTATAGCCCCGGCTGGGATCGAATTTCTCGACACCGCGTTCCAATCCGAGCGAACCTTCTTGAATCAGATCGAGAAATTCGAGGTTGCGCTTTTGGTATTTTTTGGCGATCGCCACTACCAGTCTCAGGTTAGCTTCGATCATTTTTTGCTTGGCTTGACGACCTTGGCGTAAGACTCGATCGAGTTCCGCTTCTGCGATCGTGGCGGCTTGCGCCCATTCAGTTTTGGTCGGCGGACGATTGAGGGTCTGCTCTAAGCTCTCCTCGATTCCTTTTAAGAGCATCATTTGTTGCACTTGCTTACCATAGCAAAGCTCTTGCTCGTGGCTGAGCAGAGGAACGCGACCGATTTCGTGGAGATAGGTACGTACCATATCGCCTGTAGATCTTGGTTGAGCGACCGTTCGAGTTTTTACACTAGGCATGAGTTTCTATTTAACTCCCTTTACAAGTGGCTGACGAAACTTTTCCCACACTACGTTAGTTAATCTACACATCCCGATTCGCACTTTCCGCAAAAGATTCAAAAAAATATTTTAATAAAGATGAATCGCACGGTTCGATCGGGATACATTTTGCGGTGAAGTTTAAGCTGGGATTAGCCTTGAGGCTATTAATTATCCAGACGTAAATTGGGGAATTAAAGTTCTCCAGTATCTAAAAACATAGCAGTTTTTACGTTCTGGAAAACTTAATTAATCATTAAATTAGGCTTTAGGCTTTAGGCTTTAGGCTTTAGGCAAGAGGGGAGAGGGAATAGTGTTTGGGAATTTTTTATGGTCGAGCCTGAGTGTTGTTTTACAGATTTTTAGGAGGTCTAGCAATCTAAATACAAAGTATTTTCCATGTCAATGAAAATCAAAAGTCAAGCGTCTTTATGCTCGATCGAACCCAAACGTTGTCATAATTATTTGCCCTCTCTTCTCTATTCCCATAAAGCCCGATCGAGATTAACAGGATATGTTGGAATGAGCAGGATTGGTCTACTAGTACCGAGCGGCGTAAATCCTAGTACTATTTCGGGGAGAATTGGGAGTTGGGAGTTGGGAGTTGGGAGTTGGGAGTTGCGGCTTGCGCTCGGCGGGTTTCCCGCCGAAAGAAGCGAG
>NZ_PVWO01000562.1 GCF_003003845.1 Chamaesiphon polymorphus CCALA 037
ATGCTGAAGCGATTGCGATGTTTGATGAGTTACGATCGCAAAAAGTTCGGGTATCGACAATGGATTTGAGAATTGCATCCATTGCTATTTCTCGTGACTTGGTGCTATTGACTCGTAATGTTCGCGATTTTAGCAAAGTTCCAAAATTAGTAACAGAAGATTGGACGGTTTAGATCGATCGAATCCCCACCCACCGATAACCGATCGCATGTCATCGATCGTAAATTATCACAATCGATCGAACATTATTACCCCCATAATCGAAACCCGCTCGATACCCGCTGGTGGGGTTGGGCGGGTTTGTTCGATATTTCTGGAATTTGGCGATGATTACTAGCATAAACCCGCCCCTACAGATCCAAAAATAAATACGATCGATCTAATCATGTATAATTCTGGATTACATTTAATTGTTATGCACGATGAAATATAATCCAGATTTCCATCATCGGCAATCGATCCGACTCAATGGATACGATTATTCTAGATCTGGTGCCTATTTTATTACTATTTGTACCCACGATCGAGAATATCTATTTGGTGAAATCGTCAACGAAGCGATCGAATTAAACACATTAGGCGAGCTTGCTCGATCGCATTGGCAACAATTATCACAGCATCATCCAAATATCATCATCGATGAATCGATCGTGATGCCCAATCATCTACATGGCATTATTATCTTAGAATCTTCGACGGGTAGCACGAAGTCAATTTCCGAAATTATTCGAGGGTTTAAAACATTTTCAGCCAAAGCAATTAATAAAGAACGGGGTTTGCGTGGTATTCCAGTCTGGCAAAGAAATTATTACGATCGCATTATTAGAAACGAATTAGAACTCGATCGTGTCAGACAATATATTATGAATAATCCCCGCAATTGGGACGCAGATAAAAACAACCAAAACCAACCCTCCACCCCTACAGATCTGTAGGGGCGGGTTTATGCCATCGATCCGCATAATTCTAAAATCTAAATCAAACCCGCCCTCCCCACCGATAACCGATCGCATGTCATCGATCGTAAATTATCACAATCGATCGAACATTATTACCTCCGCACGATCGAATCGCGTTGGCGTAGCCTACCGGAGGTAATCGATATCTGCTGGCTGGGCTGGGCGGGTTCGTTCACAATTTCTGGAATTTGGCGATGATTTCTAGCATAAACCCGCCCCTACAGATCCGATAATATACGATCGACCTTTATCCCCACCCACACATTCGCCTGCACGGGTTCGTAGGGGCGGGTTTATGAGATCGATTCCGCATAATTCCAATAATCTAAATCAAACCCGCCCTCCCCACTGATAACCGATCGATCGTCACCATCCATGAATTCCAACGATCGAGCGAACATAATCACGATCGCAATCGAGCGCGATCGATAATTCGCTGGTGGGTTGGGCGGGTTCGTTTATTCTGGAATTTAGCAACCTTTGTCTATAAGGACAGCATTTGAGGGCATTATAGACATGTACTACTGATATCATGACTTTAAACATGATTTTAGTCTCTCTAAGATAGGATATCTATGGATTTTTTATTTGAGGTCGAACTCGAGAACGGTCAACCTAAAAAGATTACAATTCACATAAAGACATCATCTGTGGCAGATGCGATTAATGAATTGCACAGGCTATACAGTGGGGTCGTATCACAAAAACTGTTATCACAATCTCCGAGCAAATAAAATCAGTTATAGCAACCGCCACATTGGTTAGGACATTTTAGTCCGCGAAGGCGGACTTTGCATCACTAGCGGCGATTTCAATCGCTGTCCTAATCGCCTTGGCGATTGCTATAAAATTTATTTGTGTGGTAAACATTGGGGATGATTACTCATCCAATCAAACATAGCCATCATAATTAAAGTTGACTTTGTTGTATAAAACAACGCACGAGCCGGAATCAAATTCCAACTCGTGCGTCTCAAAACCTAAAATCTCCTAACCCATCAACTTCTTAACCGCAGCCATAATCCCAGCCGGATCGATACCCTGATGTGGGAACTGCTCCCAGAGACCGCCACAACCTTCGATATGCGTACCGAGGTGATTGTAATTAGGCTTATAACCGCGTTCCAATAACTGCGAACCGAAGCGACTGCCTAAACCAGTTTTGCGGTTGAAAGATTCGACGACTAAAACCATTGGTGATTTACCAATTTTTGCCATCATCTCTTCATCGATCGAATTCAATGTCGGCTTATTAATCAGACCGATATCGATGCCTTCTTGTTTGAGGCGTTCGACTGCATCTAACGATCGGTATAAAGCTTCGCCAAAACTGACGATATAGCCTTGAGTACCTTCACGAATTACTTCATCTTTACCAGAGACAAACTTGTAATCGCCGCCGAAGAATTCCTTACCATTTGTATCTAAAATCGCTGGTACTTTAGAACGAGTGGAGAATACAAATCGCAAGCCGGGATTGTGGAAAATTGTTTCCAAACAAGCGCGCATTTGATTGGGGTCGGCGGGGAAGTAGAGATTGGTATCATAACCATCGCTCAAACCATTATCGGCGAACATGTTGTTCAAACCGAAGTGGCAAGTGTTGTCTGCCATATCGTCGATCCCAGAGTGGGAGAAGTGGCTGAGGACGTTGGAATTGTTCAACCGCGCCATCGTAATTTCGGAAATACACATTTCTAAGAATGCGCTGAAGGTGCCGAAAATCCCTTGTTTGCCTGCTTCCATCCCGAAACCAGCAGCGGCGGAGAAGTTACCGCGCTCCATAATGCCGGAGGAAACGAAGACTTCAGGATAGGCGTCGTGAATCTTTTTCAGACCGCAGGAGCCTTCTAGGTCGCTATCGATGACCTTCACTTTTTCGACGCGCTCGGCTTCACTCATCCGACCGAGAATCGCAACAGCAGCATCGCCGAAGACGTTGCGGTTGGCATCCCATTTATCGCTCGAACCCATGAATGTGTAGGTATTTTTGGGTGCGACGATGCCTTTGAGGTGGTCGGCGGCTGCTTGCTGAGAGTGAGATTCGAGATATTCGATCGCGAGTTTGACCGAAATTACGTCGTGTCCGTGGGTAGAGCCTTCTAAGCCAACGATACCAGGGCACATGGGACGATGGTTGATAATCGCGATCGGCCCAGCAGTATTGACAGCTTGACAGATTCGTGCATATAAGTCGTCGATATCTTCGCCATTCCCTTCGAGGATTTGCAAACCGTGACCGACTAAGGTTTTAGCAACGGTAGTACCAACGAGATATTTGGAAGGATGACCCGCGATCGTGACGTCGTTATCATCGATAATCAGTTTGACATTGAGATTCTGAGCGACAGCTAAACGTGCGGCTTCCGCATCGTTACCTTCTTGTTGGGAGCCATCGGAACCCAAACAGAAAGCGATTTTACCAGGGTTAGCCATCGCCCTGTCTCTTATACACATC
>NZ_PVWO01000563.1 GCF_003003845.1 Chamaesiphon polymorphus CCALA 037
ACTATTGACTACTCACTATTCACTATCCACTACCCGTACTCCACCACTCAACTAGGCTTTGGTACTGAGGATTTCCGCGAGTGTCCAGCGTTTGGTGCGGCTTAAGGGGCGGGTTTCGAGAATCCGCACTCTGTCGCCTTCTTTGCACTGATTTTCTTCGTCATGAACCTTGTATTTTTTGGTTCTGACGACTACTTTTCCGTACTTGTCATGCGCGGAACGGTTTTCGATCGACACTACTGCGGTTTTTTGCATTTTGGTGCTGACAACGATGCCAACTCTTTCTTTGACTGCCATTTTGTGTTATGTACCTGTGGCTGAGTTATGTTGACTGGGCTAAACCTTGGCGGTTTTACGTTGGTGTTCCACGGTCATTAACTGCGCTAATTTGTGGCGGTTATGTTTGAATTCGTGGGTTTTTTCTAAGCGACGAGTAGCTTGGCGGAGGCGCAGGTCAAACAGAGTGCGTTTGACAGCGATAATCTCGGCGGCTAGTTCTTCATCGGTTAGAGCGATTGCATCGGCAATTTTGGGCAGAGCCATACTAATCCGTCTCGTCTTCTAAATGTGCTTTAACAATGAATTTGACCTTAATCGGTAGCTTGTGCATCGCCAGACGCATCGATTCCCGTGCGGTTTCTTCAGGAACGCCACCAATCTCGAATAAAATTCGACCGGGTTTGACAACTGCTACCCAAAATTCGGGAGAACCTTTACCAGAACCCATCCGGGTTTCTGCTGGGCGCATGGTGACAGGCTTATCGGGGAAAATCCGAATCCAGATTTTACCACCGCGTTTGAGATAGCGGTTCATGGCTCGGCGACAGGCTTCAATCTGACGGGAGGTGATCCAGGATGGTTCGATCGCTTGTAATCCAAATTGACCGAAAGCGATTTCATTTCCTCTGGTTGCTAAACCAGTCATGCGTCCGCGTTGTTGTTTGCGGAATTTCGTTCTTCTAGGACTTAACATTTTTCAATTCCTATCCTTCATCAGAGCGGTCTTCAAACTGCTGGCGACGGCGTTGTTGCTGTTGCCGACGCTTGGGTTGAGCAGCACTAGGTACTTCTAGATTTTCCTGTCCGGGGATGATTTCGCCCTTAAAGACCCAAACTTTTACGCCGATGATGCCATAGGTGGTATCTGCGGTTTTGGAAGCATAATCGATATCTGCACGCAATGTGTGCAAAGGTACGCTACCTTCTCGAGCTTGTTCGGTACGTGCGATTTCAGCTCCGTTAAGCCGTCCGCCGACCTGAATTTTGATCCCTTTAACTTCGGCTCGTTGTGCCCGTTGAATTGCTTGACGGACGACGCGACGGAAGGAAACGCGACGCGAGAGTTGTTGCGCGATAAATTCAGCAATTAGAGCTGCATCGGCATCAACTTTGGCAATCTCAATTACGTTAATCCGAATCTGACGATCGGTACCGAGTTTTTTGAGTAATGCTTGACGGATGACTTCAATGCCACTGCCTTGACGACCGACGACAACACCAGGGCGAGCTGTGTGAATTTCAAGTTCGATTTGGTCGGCTTTACGCTCGATCCGCACCTTAGAAATACCCGCAGTTTCCAGAGTCTTGTCTTTCTCTATATGTTGGCGGATGATGTAGTCCTCTTGGAGAACTTCGGAATATTTTCGAGTATCGGCATACCACCGCGAGCGATGCTCCTGCGTGATCCCGAGTCTAAAACCGATCGGATGAATCTTCTGTCCCATGTTGTTTTTTCTATAGCTCCCTAGTTCATTTCCGCCACTGCCACGGTGATGTGACATGTCGGTTTGCGGATTTTGTAAGCGCGACCTTGCGCTCTGGGGCGGAAGCGTTTGAGTGCGGGGCCACCATCGGCAAAGGCAGTGGAGACTACCAACTTGGCTGGATTCATCCCATTGTTATGCTCGGCATTGGCTACCGCCGATCGCAAGACTTTGATAATCTCTTCACATGCTTTGTAAGGCATGAATTCGAGAATAATCAAGGCTTCGCGGTAAGAACGTCCCCGAATTTGATCTAGTACGCGGCGCACTTTAAAGGGAGACATGCGAATGTATTTCGCAACTGCTTTAATTTCTGTTTTGTTATCGATCGCCATAATTTTTCCTCTTGAATCCAGAGTCTAAAATTCAAATCAACTTTGAATTATCTGCCGGATTTTTTGTCTCCCTTCGAGTGGGAACGATAGTTCCGAGTGGGCGCAAATTCACCTAATTTGTGTCCGACCATTTGATCGGAAACAAAGACAGGTACGTGTTGACGACCGTTGTGTACCGCGATCGTGTGACCGACCATTTGAGGCAAGATCGTGGAAGCCCGCGACCAAGTTTTGATGACATCTTTACGACCAGATGCATTCATTTTTTCTACCTTTGTCATCAGATGATCTGCGACGAAAGGACCTTTTTTGAGAGAACGACCCATAGTTTAGTGGATAGTGAATAGTGGATAGTGGATAGTGAATAGATTATCCAGCTCTTGCTGGAGGATGGACAGTGGATAATGAATAGTTCTTTACTGCTATCCACTATCCACTGTCCACTATCCACTCTCTTAATTCTGACGACCGCCTTTACCACGTTTCGAGGATTTACGGCGACGGCGGATAATGAGTTCGCTGCTAGCCTTTTTCTTCTTACGAGTTTTGTAGCCCAGAGTTGGTTTACCCCAAGGCGTAACTGGGCCAGAACGACCGATGGGCGCGCGACCTTCACCACCACCATGTGGGTGATCGCAGGGGTTCATGACGCTACCTCTGACCTTCGGACGGCGACCTTTCCAACGGTTGCGTCCGGCTTTACCCGCACTCATGTTCCGTGCTTCAGTGTTACCAACTTGGCCGATGGTGGCGTAGCATTCTTTGCGTACCATCCGGACTTCTCCAGAAGGCATTTTCAGAGTTACATAGTCGCCTTCTTTAGCCACTAGTTGCGCCGCAGCACCCGCAGAACGAGCGATTTGAGCACCTTTACCAGCGGTAAGTTCGACACTATGTACTGTCGTACCTAGTGGAATATTAATTAGGGGTAGAGCGTTACCGATTTCAAATGGAGACTCTGGCCCCGTGATGATTTCGGTACCGACTTCTAAGCCAACTGGGTGCAGGATATACCGTTTTTCGCCGTCTTTGTAAAATAAGAGGGCGATCCGAGCGTTGCGGTTGGGATCGTATTCGATCGTCGCTACCCGTGCGGGGATATTGATTTTGTCTTGACGGCGGAAATCGATTTGACGATAGAGACGTTTGTGACCGCCACCGCGACGACGACTGGTAATAATACCGCGATTGTTACGCCCTTTAGCGCGGTGTTTGTTATAAACGAGTGATTTTTCCGGCGAACTCGCGGTAATTTCAGCAAAGTCAGAAATTACGGTTTCGCGAGTACTGGGCGTATATGGCCGATAAGAACGGGTTCCCATGATTTAGCTGTTAACGATTAGGGATTAGGTTGGGGAGAGGGGGAGAGG
>NZ_PVWO01000564.1 GCF_003003845.1 Chamaesiphon polymorphus CCALA 037
GCCTTAGTTCGACATTGCAAATTGGTACTATTTCAATGTCTGCGCGATCGATATCGTAAGCTCCAAATCGAGTAATACCTTCACGAATATTGGGATCTGATTGGCTTCGATTAAATTCAACTTTGGGTTCAACTAAGTCTTGCACTAATAATTCTTTACCAGTAACCCGCTGACGAGGAAGAGAAATGGGTGTGTTCTGAAGCAAGACACTCAAAATGTTAATTCTCAATGGAAAGATCGACTGAGTAATTTCGTTGATGACAGCTTGAGTTTTCTCAGCACGGATGCGGGCAGCACCAGGCTCAAGCGCAAGGCTATGTTTTTTGGTGGCTTGTGCTAGATCGAAATGGATAGAACGCTGTTGGAGAACTCGCTCGATCGAGTTTCGAGAAAGATTGGGAATTACTAGATTGCTAGCGATCTGCTCTTCTTTCTCAAAATCGAACAAATAAACATTCGTCCATTCTGATGCTGCATGGGTAATCCGACCCATCTGCCAACCGCTCCAAGATGCGGTGGCAACTTTATCTACTAACTCATTAGGTTCAAAAATGTCTAACAATTTGTTGATAAAACAGACATTTTTGACTTGTAAAGTGTAATCAACACATAGGTAATAATTACCCCAATATCGCCTTAGCTGAAATTCATAGGCGGGATAAAACCGAACTATATTGTTAACGTTTTGAGGTAATGTAAGGTCTGATTTTAGTCGATGCGCCGTTATTCTTCCAAACTTGTAACGATCGATGTACCATCCCTGTGCAACTAAAGCATCTTTGAGAGAAGACATAATGTCCCGTTCGATTTGTCTGAATTGCTCGAAATTGGGAGTTTCTGCCCCATCAAATGTAAGTTTGAGAGGGAATAAATTGGCAAATTCTGTTGCTTTTATTGTTGAAGTGGCTTGAATCGATGCCTCTCGTTCGGCTGCACGACTAAACAAAGTTACTGTTGTTTGTGATTCAGTGCTTCTGTAATTAGGCGCAGGGAGTTGTAAGGCTAGCATTTCTCGGCACATTTGCTTGGTACCTTCGCTTAATGCTCTGACAAAAGACTTACCTCGTTGGTCTTTCATCAACTTTAACCACTCAATCAGTTTGGGATTTCTAGGTGTAGATACCAGCACTTTTTCAGCTAGTGAAAAATCTTTAGGTACATCACAATCTCTTTGAATTACCCGTCCCTGATTCCGAACAATAAAGGCATCTTTATAGTATTCACACTCAATTGGAAGATTAACGGCATAGTCTCGATGCACTACTGCATTGACAATCGCCTCATCTACAGCAATTGAAGGATATTCTGGTTCATCAATAAAACCACCTCCAGTTGGGTTCCGTCTAGAATAAGTCTTGAAAAGTCCGGATTCCTGAAGCAGCACGCGCAGATCGCGAATTTGCTTTGTGACTGAGCCAGTGAAATTTTTCTCAAATGTTGGTAATCCACGCTCTTCATCAACATCTGTTGAAAAGCGCAATAACCTTAGATAAGACCAAGAAAGAACCCGCTGCGGATTAGATGCAAAAAAGAGGAATCCTACTTTTGTGAAAAAATAATTCCCATCTACATCTTTATCTAATGCTCCTACTTGGTAAAGCATTTCTTCGTCTGTGCAAGTATATGTTGCATCTTCGGTATAAACCGAGCGAAATGTTTCTAATACTCCTCGATCGATATCTTCCGGTTT
This sequence comes from Chamaesiphon polymorphus CCALA 037, assembly GCF_003003845.1. GTDB lineage: Bacteria > Cyanobacteriota > Cyanobacteriia > Cyanobacteriales > Chamaesiphonaceae > Chamaesiphon > Chamaesiphon polymorphus. The sequence goes on from NZ_PVWO01000564.1 coordinate 1,691, forward strand.
ATAAGTACAGCAGCGGGATTGTTCATAATTAACAATTTGTTTATCTCGCTTTAACTGTTCCTTTTGAGCCGCGTTTATCGGAATATTAGACATTCCATTTCGTGTCCAGGCTTTGGGAGAGGCTTCTATTGTTTCACAAATTCCATCAGTGGTGTATGGAACATAAATGAGGCAGATCTTCCTGGAATCGCCTGCCGCATTCTGACAATCCATCAACCTAGCCTCAGCGCATTGATAGGCTAAAAGTACATTAATATTTGTGAGGCTATTACATTGATTTTCAGTTAGATGGTCGATCCCAGCTACTTCTCCTATTTTAGAAATACCAATTACCAGAAGTCCACCCAACTTATTTTTATTGGCAAATGCAGAAATACATTCTTGCAATTGCTTTTTAAACTCTTTGACTTGGCTGTCGCTAGCTTTGCCGTTTGTTTCAGCTTGTCCTATTTCCTTACGATCGAAATACTGCCCTTCAAACTCAATATCAGTCGCAGCGGTAAGAAAATTCCAGTATAGTTCGGGGTCATTAAATACTTCTCTCGGAGTCGGCATCTGAAAAATTTGCTGAAGATAGGCTTTGAGAGTAACAGTACTATAATACTAGTATCTTCACCTATTGTATAGGGTACCTAGCTTAGACATTCCCTGATGAAATTGTGACGATAACTCTCTGTCAGAGAGTTATCGTCAACACAGCTAATAATGCAGCATAGATAGTTTGGGTAAATCTTTCTGTTGAGTTCGCTAGATTTGGTTCACATTGCTGGCATGAGTTCTTTTGCCAATGGTTGGTATTCAGGCCCAGCAAAGGGGTGAAAGTCTGGTTTCCATTGGGCGGTTAATTTGCACAACAGGCGATATTGGAGTGGTGTGGGTGCGGGGTTGACCTTTTCAACTACAACCCGAACTTCGTGGGGGAATCGGCTGACTAGCTCGAACAAATCTTGGACTAAATAGCGCGGACAAAAACCAACGATCTGTCGATCGTCAGTTCTGAGCATTAAAGCACGGCTATCGTATTTATTTTGGAGATCGTGGACTAGCAGTAGCTCTTCTCCAGCGATACATTGAGAAGCTCTCTGTTGGGCAGTCGGGGGATAATGGCTCAAGCCATGAGCGAAGAAGTAAATTTGATACACTCCCGCCTCATTGCGCTCTGGGAGGGGAAATACTTCAAAATGGTCGGTAGCGCGTTTTCCACCGCTGCGGGTGAGAAGGGTAATCGGATCGATCTCAATTTGCGGGGAGCCATTTGCGTCTGAAGCTAAATCGAGCCACTGAATGAAGTCTGGATATTCAGGACGCGATCGACGTAACAACCGATTGGCAAAGGGTGGGAAGAGTTCGATCGAGGTGTAGGATCGATCGAACTCTGGAAATGCAAATAAGGGCTGGAAGTTAGCTTCCGCCGTAGCTCTGAGTGCGCCTTGAATATAGCCAAAGTGATATCTTTGCCCGTCATGGGTGAGTTTGCCGATCGGAAACCAAGCGCGGGATGTCGGATCTTGCCAAGCGAGGAAGAGAGTAGTCATAATTTTTTCTCTGGGAGAGTGAGCAATCTGTATACAGTTAGTGTAATAATTTTGTTATTACATAAATAATTTAATATTTGTATCGTCTGTAGTAAATTCGATAGCTGAAAATGAAAATTAATCTTAAAAATGCAATTTCAACCTTTTATCCTAATCCTTCTTATGAGCAAATTTATTTTGAAGCAGTTGCAAATGCCTTAGATGCTAAGGCAACCGAAATTGTTATTCAAATCAAAATAG
>NZ_PVWO01000104.1 GCF_003003845.1 Chamaesiphon polymorphus CCALA 037
GTCTAGAATTACCACACCTAGTTTCTTGCAGCCATTGGTGCTGAGCATCTTGCTGACAATAAGTCTTTCCGCTTGCACTACCGCTAGTAAAACAGCATCAGATGCCCCTAGTTCGACCGATAGCAGTGGCACTACGCCTAATACCACATCTGCTAATGACAATAAAGGGGACGCCCAAAGCGATGTCCGCAAAAAACAAATCGAATCAGATATCCGCGCGCGGGAACAGCGCAATCAGATCGCTGGCGATCCTCAAAAACGCGATCCTGAAGATTTAGCCAGCCAAGTACGCGGCAAATTAGAAGCCAATATTCCCAACAGCAACCTGACAGTTACGGCTAAAGATGCCGAGGTTACAGTAGCTGGCACCGTCGCATCCAAAGAGCAACTCGCCAAGATCCAGCCTTTAGCATTGCAAATTAAAGGTGTCAAAACCGCAGTCGTCAAAGCTGTCGTCAAGCCTTAAAAATTCCCCGATCGTCAACTAAAGCAGCAGAAAAAATCATGGACATCTTAGCCTTAGATCTTAGCCTCGAACAAGAGTTTTTACTCAAAAACTACGAGCAACAAGTCAAACATTTAAGTAAAGAACAAGCACAAGAATTTTTGCTCGAAGCATTTCGCCAACTTGCGATCAAAGATAATGCGATTCGATCGCTAGTTAAGTCTAGCATCCTAAATATGGATTCACAGGCTTTAGATAGTACGGCGATCGATCGATCGGATCGCTCTAGCTATAGAATTCATCGGATCTAAAAGTTAGCCGATCGCGTGCAAACATTTATGCTAGCTCCCGATCGGTAGTCGCTCGGCTCGGATCTAGTTCGATCGCCAAGATCGTTTGTCTCCGAGGCAAACGATTTTGTGGCTTTCAAAAGTATATTCGATCGCCAATTATCGATCGATTAATCACATCTACTGCTGGTTATACCGTTCGATATCTGTCTATTTCTATTGACGCTAACTGGCAATAAACAGTTCATCCACTTGAGAGAAAGGAATTCATAGAGGTGACTGCTAAGTTATTAGCATAACCGTAAATTGAGGAACGTAGATATGAATTTAATTGCTTGGGTTGTTTTAGGTTTATTGGCTGGCGCGATCGCCAAAGCGATCGTCCCTGGCGATCAAGGTGGTGGTTGGCTTTCGACATTGATTTTAGGTGTAATCGGTGCGTTTATCGGAGGCAGTCTACACACCTTCATTCAGACAGGAACGCTGGCCTTAACAGCACCTGGTTTGAGTATTCCTGGTGTATTTGTAGCAGTTCTCGGTGCGATTATCGCGATTTACCTCTACGGCTTAGTAGCTCGTAGCAACGTCTAAGCGATCGCCATAACGATACTTAGATTGTTTACTTTTCACTGTTGTTTATCAATTTTTCGGAGGATTGAGAATATGAAATATCTAGCATCATTACTATCGAACATTCGTCCCGTGCGAATCTTGGTATCGATCTTCTTTGCTGCTGTCCTCATCTTCAGTAGCAGCGTCCCAGCATTTGCTGCCAATAGCGACGTCCACAAAGGGGTAGACCAACTTCCCCAAATCGAAGACAAATCTCTAGAAACACTAGACAAGCCACCGTTAACACTAGACGAAGTTACAGAACGCTCTCAAGGCGCGCTCAACGAAGTGCAACCTAATGCAGCCGACAGCGACAAAATGTATCGCAACACCGAAAGCAGCCCGAAACTGCCGATCGTCAAACAGGCCGAACGAGCACTCGATAAGCTCAAAAACGGTTAGAAGCAAGACTGCTATTTTTAAGCTGGTTACCGTCAAGCCAGCTCTTGCAGACCGATCGCAATACTCAAATCAGCTAAAAACCTTGTCAGTCAAGTTCACATTACAACTCTCGGAGAATTCTTATGGCATACGCAGATAGACCTAATGATTATATCGGCGAACGCACGCTACCAGTCGTCGCAGCCAACTATCACGACCAAGTTCGTTGGGGTCCCATCATTGCTGGCTTGGTACTCGCTTTAAGCACGCAATTGGTATTGAGTGCCTTAGGCGTAGCGATTGGAGCTGGTAGCATCGGTGAATCGGGCGCACCCCGTACCGAGGCACCTGGCGTAGGTACCAACATCGGGATTTGGTCGATCGTTAGCTTACTAATCTCGTTGTTCGTTGGCGGTTGGGCTGCTGCACGCACCGCAGGACGCATGAGCAAGAATACAGCTCTATTAAATGGAGCGATCTTGTGGGCATCAACTCTAGCACTCAGTGCGTGGTTGCTCTCTAGCGGTGTCTCTGGTGCATTTGGTGTAGCTGCATCCAATGCCGATACCGTTGTCAATCAAGCTAGACAAGCCTTACCGACAACTACCAACCCCACGACCGGACAAACTACTCCCAGAGCACCTAACATCACCGCGCAGCAAACTCGCGAGATTGCTGGTAATACATCTAAAGTAAGTTGGTCGTTCGTATTGGGTTCGCTGTTAGGCTTGGTGGCATCCTTAATCGGCTCGGCTGTCGGTCATCGCAATCCCCCCAGAAGCGCAACCCTAATCGATCGCGTCGAGTAAGTTGGGCCAATTTGGAAAACTTAGATCTTACTTGCCCTCACCCCCAGCCCCTCTCCCAATTTTGGGAGAGGGGAGCCGGAGCCGCAGGTGAGGGCAGGGTGAGGGCCAAAGAGATCTCACTGGCATAGATAACTAGCCAGATTGGAAAATTTCAAATTATTGCCTCGTCAAGGAGCAACACGAATGTTTGTAACTTTCTCGATATTTTCCACGCTGCAAGTGCAGTCGGCACGTCTTAAAGCAATTATTGCCGAACTCGATCGCAAACTAGAGGCTCGCTATGGAGAGCGTTATCGTAACTTCAAGCAACAAGCCGAAAACAAAGTCGATAGCGGCAAAGTTTGGTACGACAAAACCAAAGCTGAAGCTGAGGCTAATGGCACGATTCCCCTTGAAGAAAGACAGGAACGAGCCAGTCGCAAAGTAGCTGACGCTGGTTCGGCAGCAGCTCGCAAAGAAGCCGCTATCAAGGAACAGTTGAAAGGGATCTGGCAGAGTATCAAAACTCGCAAATCATCTTAAACTAAATCCGATTTCACTTTACCACCCAGTACATGTTCGGATTCGTTCGCGTTGGCGTTTAGCCTGCCGTAGGCACAGCGTCGGCTCTGCCGAATCGAGGCATAGCAACCTCATAATTAGCAATAGCTAACTATCGATTCAAAACGATCCGCAAGGGAGCGAGATCCAATTTGGTTTCGCTCCCAAAACCACCCCTAAAAATCATGGCAGTTTCTACCGCGATCGAGCTAACTAGATATTGGCTCCCGTAGCTCGGATCTGGAGGAGCTGCTGACGATCGGGTAACTAAAAATTATCGCTATAACTCTTCCGGATCGGAATGTGAGTTTGCGAACAGTATTCTTTAAAACCGTAGATTAGAAACAATGAACTTACTAAACCTCGTGCTCGCCATTTTAGTTCCACCCGTTGGTGTTTTTCTCACTTACGGTATCGGTACTACTTTATTTATCAACATTGCCTTGACGTTACTCGGCTGGATTCCCGGTAGCATTCACGCTGTTTGGGCACTGTACAAACGCAGCGAATTAAATGATTCAGCTTACAAGTAAAACTGGCATTAATTACCAGCTCTATCGTACATAAAAAATCTCAAATATATGAACAGCAACCTTATTGCCTATCTGGTCACTACATTAGCAACCGCACTGGGCTTATTAGTAGACGATGTGGTAGTTCCTGGAATCAACATTGCCAATTTTCCAGCAGCATTAATCGCAGCAACCGTTATCGGCTTAGTTAATGCTACCATCCGACCCACACTATCGGTGTTATCGCTACCGATCAACTTCTTGAGTTTAGGGCTATTTTCGTTCGTAATTAATGGCTTCTGCTTGTGGTTAGCAGCAGTATTAGTGCCTGGTTTTGCAATTCATGGCCTACTGGCATTCATTCTCGGCCCAGTCGTATTGTCCTTAACTAGCACTTTTCTCAACAACTATTTTGCTGAGAAAAAACTCGGATCGGGTTCTTCTCTTACACCTCAATAGGGGTGGATGAGTGGATGAGTGGATGGGTGGATGAGTATAGTTAAGACTTCCGCCCTATTTCCTCTTCCTTTCCCCTAAAACCTAAAGCCTAAAGCCTATCCCCTCTGCTCGATCGAGCATCTTTAAGAATTTAGCTTTGACCATCGATCGTCGCCTGGGAAATTATTTTCAGGTGACTTTTATGACGTCTTTGCTATTTTTTCAGTGGTAAAGATTGAGGCCGATAACTTATCGAAATAATAGTAATGGAGCGAGATAATGTTTTCAATTTTAGAATTATTGCCAATGTTTAGCGATCGATCGATCGAACTCGCACAAGTTCCGCTCGATGCCGAGGCATATGTGGCTCACAGTGTGTACAACACGCATCTAGTTGTTGGATTGTTAGCTGGCATCATGATGGCTTTTGCCTTCCAATTGTTACTCACCAATCTATCGGTAGCCTTAGTCGCTACCCCTGGCGATGTCCCCGTCGATATCGATGGCGATGACGATGATAGTTTGATGGATACAGTACGCGGCATCGAAACCAAAGTTGGCATCGGCGTACTGGTGACGGCTACAATCGCATTATTTGCCGCTTCCTATCTAGCGGTAAAATTTAGCTTAGTTGGCGACGCATTTACTGGCGCGCTGATTGGTGTCACCATTTGGGCAACCTACTTTACCGTTTTAGTCTGGCTCGGATCTAATGCTGTCGGCTCCTTGATGGGGTCGATCGTCAGTACGGCTACTTCTGGCATTCAGGGACTTATGGGCACCGCCACGGGCGCGATCGGGGCGAGTGTGGCCAAAAACCAAGCCATCTCGACTGCCGAAGATATTACCGCTGCCGTCCGTCGCGAATTAACCTCCGGTATCGATGCCAGCAGCATTCAGAAGACATTGCAAAGCTCGCTCAGTGGCTTGAAAGTGCCCGATCTCGATGTCGATAAAATCGGTTCGCAATTCGAGCAACTAATTAAAAACTCCGATCTTAAGGATTTTGCCAATAGCGATCTGCTTAAAAATATCGATCGCCAAACCTTTGTAGACTTAGCCAGCAGTCGCACCGACTTATCCAAACAAGACATTAACAAAATTGCCGATAAGCTCGAAAGTATCTGGAAACAACAGTCGCAAGGTGGTAAAACCGACGTTCCCAGCCAGTTGAAATCGTTGCTCGATACCGTCAGTGCCGAAAATTTCAACCCTGACGAACTCACTACCCAACTCCAATCGATCGTTAAAAGTAGCAACCTTGGCGGTGGTAACGGTGGTAGTTTAGCCGAGCGCGCCTTAGAAGTCGGTTTGAGTACCCTCGTCGGTAAAGTGGTGCAAAACGCCAATCTGTCCGATGTCGATGTCGAAAAGGTTGCCACTCAAGTCAACAAAATCAAATCGGCAGTACTCAGCGGTAAAACATCGGGACAAGAGTCTCCAGACGCCACTGCAACTGAAGAAACCCGCCCATTTAGCGTCATTCAGGCAGACTTACAAGACTACCTGCTCTCTGCCCCAGCGTGGAAACTCAGCCAAGCCAATATCAAGGAAGAATTTAAAGACGTCGTATTCGATCCGCAAGCCGATCCGGCAGCGATCCGCCAACAATTAGAGCCGATCGATCGCAACTACTTCGTCCAAACCCTCTCCATGCGCGACGATCTTCAGTCAGACAGCATCGAGGCTCTGGCTAACTATTTCGACGAAGCCAAATCGGAAGTATTAGACTCTACCCGCGTACCCGATTCAGCTTCAGTACCAGCTCTAGATCTCCAAGCTCAAGCTCAAGAGCTACGGACTAAAGTCGAAACTTACCTGCGCGAAACCAATAAAGAAGAACTCAATCCCGACGGCATTGCCCGCGATTTCCAAGTCCTATTTGAAGATCCCAAAGCGGGAATCGATGCTCTGCGCGATCGCCTATCGCAATTCGATCGCGATACCTTGGTACAGTTATTAAACCAGCGTCAAGACCTCGACGAAGACCAGATAAATAAACTGATCGATCGCGTCGAATCTGTCCGTACCAGCGTCTTAGATGCACCGCGCCAAGCCACCGAGCAAGCTAAAGCCCAGTACGAAAAAACCACTGCGGCGATCGCCGAATACCTCCGGAAAACCAACCTCGAAGAACTCGATCCTGACGGTATCAAGCGCGATCTTCAAACCTTATTAGACGACCCCAAAGCCGGAGCTGACGCACTGCGCGAGCGGTTAGCTCAAGTCGATCGCGAGACACTTGTCAAGCTCCTCACCCAGCAAGGCAACCTCACCGAAGAACAAGTCAACCAAAGCGTAGATCGCTTGCAATCAGCAATTACGTCGATCGTTAAAGCACCCCGCCGTCTCGCCAGCCGCGCCAAAAAACAAGCCGCCGACTTTGAAGCAAATCTCGAAAACTACCTCCGCAACACCAATAAAGAGGAGTTAAATCCCGACAGCATCAAACGCGACTTAGAACTCTTACTCAAAGATCCCAGTGCTGGCTTCAATAGTTTAGGCGATCGCGTCAGCCAATTCGATCGTTCCACCTTCGTCGCCCTCCTCTCCCAGCGCGAAGATATCAGCGAAGAAGAAGCCAATCGGATTGCCGAGCAAGTCGAATCTTCCTATCGCAATATCGTCGAGCAATTCCAAAAAATCCAACAACTCGCCAAATCGTCCGTCGATAAACTCTTCGGTAACGTCCGCGACTATCTCAACGCCCTCGATCGTCCCGAACTCAACTACGAAGGCATCCAAGCCGACTTTAGCAAACTCTTTGACGATCCTCAAGCCGGATTTGAAGCTCTCGGCGATCGCCTCGGCGATTTCGATCGGGATACGCTAATTGCCGTCCTCAGCTCCCGCGAGGATATCTCTCAAGCCGATGCCGAACGCATTGTCTCGAAAATTGAAGAAACCCGCGATAGCGTGCTCCAACGGGCTAAAACCGTCCAGCAAGAGGTCAAAAAACGCTATAAGGCTGTGAAGCGTCAAGCGCAAAAACAAGCGATCGAAACTCAAAAGATCGCCGCTGGTGCTGCTTGGTGGTTGTTCGGTACTGCGCTCAGTTCTCTGGCTGCATCGGCGATCGCCGATGCAGCCAGAGAACTGAGCGCAGTACCGAACAACCACCAAGCAGCACCAGCGGCGATCTTTTGAGTTTCGATCGCTTGTTTTTGCGCTTGACGCTTCACAGCCTTATAGCGTTTTTTGACCTCTTGCTGGACGGTTTTAGCCCGTTGGAGCACGCTATCGCGGGTTTCTTCAATTTTCGAGACAATGCGTTCGGCATCGGCTTGAGAGATATCCTCGCGGGAGCTGAGGACGGCAATTAGCGTATCCCGATCGAAATCGCCGAGGCGATCGCCGAGAGCTTCAAATCCGGCTTGAGGATCGTCAAAGAGTTTGCTAAAGTCGGCTTGGATGCCTTCGTAGTTGAGTTCGGGACGATCGAGGGCGTTGAGATAGTCGCGGACGTTACCGAAGAGTTTATCGACGGACGATTTGGCGAGTTGTTGGATTTTTTGGAATTGCTCGACGATATTGCGATAGGAAGATTCGACTTGCTCGGCAATCCGATTGGCTTCTTCTTCGCTGATATCTTCGCGCTGGGAGAGGAGGGCGACGAAGGTGGAACGATCGAATTGGCTGACGCGATCGCCTAAACTATTGAAGCCAGCACTGGGATCTTTGAGTAAGAGTTCTAAGTCGCGTTTGATGCTGTCGGGATTTAACTCCTCTTTATTGGTGTTGCGGAGGTAGTTTTCGAGATTTGCTTCAAAGTCGGCGGCTTGTTTTTTGGCGCGGCTGGCGAGACGGCGGGGTGCTTTAACGATCGACGTAATTGCTGATTGCAAGCGATCTACGCTTTGGTTGACTTGTTCTTCGGTGAGGTTGCCTTGCTGGGTGAGGAGCTTGACAAGTGTCTCGCGATCGACTTGAGCTAACCGCTCGCGCAGTGCGTCAGCTCCGGCTTTGGGGTCGTCTAATAAGGTTTGAAGATCGCGCTTGATACCGTCAGGATCGAGTTCTTCGAGGTTGGTTTTCCGGAGGTATTCGGCGATCGCCGCAGTGGTTTTTTCGTACTGGGCTTTAGCTTGCTCGGTGGCTTGGCGCGGTGCATCTAAGACGCTGGTACGGACAGATTCGACGCGATCGATCAGTTTATTTATCTGGTCTTCGTCGAGGTCTTGACGCTGGTTTAATAACTGTACCAAGGTATCGCGATCGAATTGCGATAGGCGATCGCGCAGAGCATCGATTCCCGCTTTGGGATCTTCAAATAGGACTTGGAAATCGCGGGCAATGCCGTCGGGATTGAGTTCTTCTTTATTGGTTTCGCGCAGGTAAGTTTCGACTTTAGTCCGTAGCTCTTGAGCTTGAGCTTGGAGATCTAGAGCTGGTACTGAAGCTGAATCGGGTACGCGGGTAGAGTCTAATACTTCCGATTTGGCTTCGTCGAAATAGTTAGCCAGAGCCTCGATGCTGTCTGACTGAAGATCGTCGCGCATGGAGAGGGTTTGGACGAAGTAGTTGCGATCGATCGGCTCTAATTGTTGGCGGATCGCTGCCGGATCGGCTTGCGGATCGAATACGACGTCTTTAAATTCTTCCTTGATATTGGCTTGGCTGAGTTTCCACGCTGGGGCAGAGAGCAGGTAGTCTTGTAAGTCTGCCTGAATGACGCTAAATGGGCGGGTTTCTTCAGTTGCAGTGGCGTCTGGAGACTCTTGTCCCGATGTTTTACCGCTGAGTACTGCCGATTTGATTTTGTTGACTTGAGTGGCAACCTTTTCGACATCGACATCGGACAGATTGGCGTTTTGCACCACTTTACCGACGAGGGTACTCAAACCGACTTCTAAGGCGCGCTCGGCTAAACTACCACCGTTACCACCGCCAAGGTTGCTACTTTTAACGATCGATTGGAGTTGGGTAGTGAGTTCGTCAGGGTTGAAATTTTCGGCACTGACGGTATCGAGCAACGATTTCAACTGGCTGGGAACGTCGGTTTTACCACCTTGCGACTGTTGTTTCCAGATACTTTCGAGCTTATCGGCAATTTTGTTAATGTCTTGTTTGGATAAGTCGGTGCGACTGCTGGCTAAGTCTACAAAGGTTTGGCGATCGATATTTTTAAGCAGATCGCTATTGGCAAAATCCTTAAGATCGGAGTTTTTAATTAGTTGCTCGAATTGCGAACCGATTTTATCGACATCGAGATCGGGCACTTTCAAGCCACTGAGCGAGCTTTGCAATGTCTTCTGAATGCTGCTGGCATCGATACCGGAGGTTAATTCGCGACGGACGGCAGCGGTAATATCTTCGGCAGTCGAGATGGCTTGGTTTTTGGCCACACTCGCCCCGATCGCGCCCGTGGCGGTGCCCATAAGTCCCTGAATGCCAGAAGTAGCCGTACTGACGATCGACCCCATCAAGGAGCCGACAGCATTAGATCCGAGCCAGACTAAAACGGTAAAGTAGGTTGCCCAAATGGTGACACCAATCAGCGCGCCAGTAAATGCGTCGCCAACTAAGCTAAATTTTACCGCTAGATAGGAAGCGGCAAATAATGCGATTGTAGCCGTCACCAGTACGCCGATGCCAACTTTGGTTTCGATGCCGCGTACTGTATCCATCAAACTATCATCGTCATCGCCATCGATATCGACGGGGACATCGCCAGGGGTAGCGACTAAGGCTACCGATAGATTGGTGAGTAACAATTGGAAGGCAAAAGCCATCATGATGCCAGCTAACAATCCAACAACTAGATGCGTGTTGTACACACTGTGAGCCACATATGCCTCGGCATCGAGCGGAACTTGTGCGAGTTCGATCGATCGATCGCTAAACATTGGCAATAATTCTAAAATTGAAAACATTATCTCGCTCCATTACTATTATTTCGATAAGTTATCGGCCTCAATCTTTACCACTGAAAAAATAGCAAAGACGTCATAAAAGTCACCTGAAAATAATTTCCCAGGCGACGATCGATGGTCAAAGCTAAATTCTTAAAGATGCTCGATCGAGCAGAGGGGATAGGCTTTAGGCTTTAGGTTTTAGGGGAAAGGAAGAGGAAATAGGGCGGAAGTCTTAACTATACTCATCCACCCATCCACTCATCCACTCATCCACCCCTATTGAGGTGTAAGAGAAGAACCCGATCCGAGTTTTTTCTCAGCAAAATAGTTGTTGAGAAAAGTGCTAGTTAAGGACAATACGACTGGGCCGAGAATGAATGCCAGTAGGCCATGAATTGCAAAACCAGGCACTAATACTGCTGCTAACCACAAGCAGAAGCCATTAATTACGAACGAAAATAGCCCTAAACTCAAGAAGTTGATCGGTAGCGATAACACCGATAGTGTGGGTCGGATGGTAGCATTAACTAAGCCGATAACGGTTGCTGCGATTAATGCTGCTGGAAAATTGGCAATGTTGATTCCAGGAACTACCACATCGTCTACTAATAAGCCCAGTGCGGTTGCTAATGTAGTGACCAGATAGGCAATAAGGTTGCTGTTCATATATTTGAGATTTTTTATGTACGATAGAGCTGGTAATTAATGCCAGTTTTACTTGTAAGCTGAATCATTTAATTCGCTGCGTTTGTACAGTGCCCAAACAGCGTGAATGCTACCGGGAATCCAGCCGAGTAACGTCAAGGCAATGTTGATAAATAAAGTAGTACCGATACCGTAAGTGAGAAAAACACCAACGGGTGGAACTAAAATGGCGAGCACGAGGTTTAGTAAGTTCATTGTTTCTAATCTACGGTTTTAAAGAATACTGTTCGCAAACTCACATTCCGATCCGGAAGAGTTATAGCGATAATTTTTAGTTACCCGATCGTCAGCAGCTCCTCCAGATCCGAGCTACGGGAGCCAATATCTAGTTAGCTCGATCGCGGTAGAAACTGCCATGATTTTTAGGGGTGGTTTTGGGAGCGAAACCAAATTGGATCTCGCTCCCTTGCGGATCGTTTTGAATCGATAGTTAGCTATTGCTAATTATGAGGTTGCTATGCCTCGATTCGGCAGAGCCGACGCTGTGCCTACGGCAGGCTAAACGCCAACGCGAACGAATCCGAACATGTACTGGGTGGTAAAGTGAAATCGGATTTAGTTTAAGATGATTTGCGAGTTTTGATACTCTGCCAGATCCCTTTCAACTGTTCCTTGATAGCGGCTTCTTTGCGAGCTGCTGCCGAACCAGCGTCAGCTACTTTGCGACTGGCTCGTTCCTGTCTTTCTTCAAGGGGAATCGTGCCATTAGCCTCAGCTTCAGCTTTGGTTTTGTCGTACCAAACTTTGCCGCTATCGACTTTGTTTTCGGCTTGTTGCTTGAAGTTACGATAACGCTCTCCATAGCGAGCCTCTAGTTTGCGATCGAGTTCGGCAATAATTGCTTTAAGACGTGCCGACTGCACTTGCAGCGTGGAAAATATCGAGAAAGTTACAAACATTCGTGTTGCTCCTTGACGAGGCAATAATTTGAAATTTTCCAATCTGGCTAGTTATCTATGCCAGTGAGATCTCTTTGGCCCTCACCCTGCCCTCACCTGCGGCTCCGGCTCCCCTCTCCCAAAATTGGGAGAGGGGCTGGGGGTGAGGGCAAGTAAGATCTAAGTTTTCCAAATTGGCCCAACTTACTCGACGCGATCGATTAGGGTTGCGCTTCTGGGGGGATTGCGATGACCGACAGCCGAGCCGATTAAGGATGCCACCAAGCCTAACAGCGAACCCAATACGAACGACCAACTTACTTTAGATGTATTACCAGCAATCTCGCGAGTTTGCTGCGCGGTGATGTTAGGTGCTCTGGGAGTAGTTTGTCCGGTCGTGGGGTTGGTAGTTGTCGGTAAGGCTTGTCTAGCTTGATTGACAACGGTATCGGCATTGGATGCAGCTACACCAAATGCACCAGAGACACCGCTAGAGAGCAACCACGCACTGAGTGCTAGAGTTGATGCCCACAAGATCGCTCCATTTAATAGAGCTGTATTCTTGCTCATGCGTCCTGCGGTGCGTGCAGCAGCCCAACCGCCAACGAACAACGAGATTAGTAAGCTAACGATCGACCAAATCCCGATGTTGGTACCTACGCCAGGTGCCTCGGTACGGGGTGCGCCCGATTCACCGATGCTACCAGCTCCAATCGCTACGCCTAAGGCACTCAATACCAATTGCGTGCTTAAAGCGAGTACCAAGCCAGCAATGATGGGACCCCAACGAACTTGGTCGTGATAGTTGGCTGCGACGACTGGTAGCGTGCGTTCGCCGATATAATCATTAGGTCTATCTGCGTATGCCATAAGAATTCTCCGAGAGTTGTAATGTGAACTTGACTGACAAGGTTTTTAGCTGATTTGAGTATTGCGATCGGTCTGCAAGAGCTGGCTTGACGGTAACCAGCTTAAAAATAGCAGTCTTGCTTCTAACCGTTTTTGAGCTTATCGAGTGCTCGTTCGGCCTGTTTGACGATCGGCAGTTTCGGGCTGCTTTCGGTGTTGCGATACATTTTGTCGCTGTCGGCTGCATTAGGTTGCACTTCGTTGAGCGCGCCTTGAGAGCGTTCTGTAACTTCGTCTAGTGTTAACGGTGGCTTGTCTAGTGTTTCTAGAGATTTGTCTTCGATTTGGGGAAGTTGGTCTACCCCTTTGTGGACGTCGCTATTGGCAGCAAATGCTGGGACGCTGCTACTGAAGATGAGGACAGCAGCAAAGAAGATCGATACCAAGATTCGCACGGGACGAATGTTCGATAGTAATGATGCTAGATATTTCATATTCTCAATCCTCCGAAAAATTGATAAACAACAGTGAAAAGTAAACAATCTAAGTATCGTTATGGCGATCGCTTAGACGTTGCTACGAGCTACTAAGCCGTAGAGGTAAATCGCGATAATCGCACCGAGAACTGCTACAAATACACCAGGAATACTCAAACCAGGTGCTGTTAAGGCCAGCGTTCCTGTCTGAATGAAGGTGTGTAGACTGCCTCCGATAAACGCACCGATTACACCTAAAATCAATGTCGAAAGCCAACCACCACCTTGATCGCCAGGGACGATCGCTTTGGCGATCGCGCCAGCCAATAAACCTAAAACAACCCAAGCAATTAAATTCATATCTACGTTCCTCAATTTACGGTTATGCTAATAACTTAGCAGTCACCTCTATGAATTCCTTTCTCTCAAGTGGATGAACTGTTTATTGCCAGTTAGCGTCAATAGAAATAGACAGATATCGAACGGTATAACCAGCAGTAGATGTGATTAATCGATCGATAATTGGCGATCGAATATACTTTTGAAAGCCACAAAATCGTTTGCCTCGGAGACAAACGATCTTGGCGATCGAACTAGATCCGAGCCGAGCGACTACCGATCGGGAGCTAGCATAAATGTTTGCACGCGATCGGCTAACTTTTAGATCCGATGAATTCTATAGCTAGAGCGATCCGATCGATCGATCGCCGTACTATCTAAAGCCTGTGAATCCATATTTAGGATGCTAGACTTAACTAGCGATCGAATCGCATTATCTTTGATCGCAAGTTGGCGAAATGCTTCGAGCAAAAATTCTTGTGCTTGTTCTTTACTTAAATGTTTGACTTGTTGCTCGTAGTTTTTGAGTAAAAACTCTTGTTCGAGGCTAAGATCTAAGGCTAAGATGTCCATGATTTTTTCTGCTGCTTTAGTTGACGATCGGGGAATTTTTAAGGCTTGACGACAGCTTTGACGACTGCGGTTTTGACACCTTTAATTTGCAATGCTAAAGGCTGGATCTTGGCGAGTTGCTCTTTGGATGCGACGGTGCCAGCTACTGTAACCTCGGCATCTTTAGCCGTAACTGTCAGGTTGCTGTTGGGAATATTGGCTTCTAATTTGCCGCGTACTTGGCTGGCTAAATCTTCAGGATCGCGTTTTTGAGGATCGCCAGCGATCTGATTGCGCTGTTCCCGCGCGCGGATATCTGATTCGATTTGTTTTTTGCGGACATCGCTTTGGGCGTCCCCTTTATTGTCATTAGCAGATGTGGTATTAGGCGTAGTGCCACTGCTATCGGTCGAACTAGGGGCATCTGATGCTGTTTTACTAGCGGTAGTGCAAGCGGAAAGACTTATTGTCAGCAAGATGCTCAGCACCAATGGCTGCAAGAAACTAGGTGTGGTAATTCTAGAC
>NZ_PVWO01000565.1 GCF_003003845.1 Chamaesiphon polymorphus CCALA 037
ATTGAATTTTAGCAGATCGGACATAATGTCCGATCGAGAATGTATCTGACAATCCAGTTTGCACGATCGTAAATAGTTTGGTAAAAAGAGGGGATGCAATGACTGAAACGACAGGGGTTGTGAACTTCTACAGCGTCAGTGACGAGTTCGGAGAATTCTCAAACTTCGCACCTTACCCATTTACGCTCGATGGAGAGTGGTGGCCGACTTCCGAACACTACTTCCAAGCGCAGAAGTTCGAGGACAATACATACAAGGCCAAAATTCGCAAATCTAACTCGCCGATGCTTGCCGCTCGGATGGGACGCGACCGCAAGCAGAAACTTCGACGGGATTGGGAGTCTGTCAAGGTTGGAGTGATGCGGGCGGCAGTGTTAGCCAAGTTTACCCAACACGAGGAGCTTCGCGTGCGGCTGCTCTCTACTGGAGACTTAAAACTAGTCGAGCATACTGAAAACGACGACTACTGGGGCGATGGCGGCGATGGCAGCGGTAAGAACATGCTCGGACGCATTCTCATGCAAGTGCGGGAGTCGCTACGGTTATCTCAAGATGCCGAATGAGGTGCTACGCCCGAACGCCATCAAATAGCTGGCTACAGAGTTCCTATTCGTCATTCCAGTGGTGGGCAAACGGGAAGTTTGAGTATAAAAATGTAGTTGAAAATGTTGTAGTTCCCAATGACGGTAAACCAGACATAGGCGAGTAGAGCGATCGAGAGATAATGGGTATATATCATCGAACCTCATCACACTTGCTTATGAAGCCCCTATTACAAGGTCAGGGATTGCCCCCATTTCCAGATATTAAAGCCGAACAAGTCGTTCCAGATATTACCGAACTGCTCGCTGAAGCCAACGAAAAATTGACCGCTCTCGAAGCGAATATCGTCCCCACCTGGACGGGATTGGTCGAACCACTCGATCGCATTGTCGAGCGGATCTCCTGGGCGTGGAGTATCGTCGGACACCTGATGGGCGTTCAAAATAGTCCCGAACTGCGCGCCGCTCATGAAGAAATGCAGCCCCAGGTCGTTCAATTTTGGATGCGGTTGGGACAGAGTACGGCTTTGTATGAGGGTTATAAGGCGATTAAAGCCAGTCCCGAATTTGCCACCTTCGATGTTGCCCAAAAACGGATTATCGATGCTGCCATCCGCGATATGGAGCTATCTGGAGTCGGTTTGACTGGCGAACCCAAGCAGCGATTTAACGATATTCAGCTCGCTCTTGCCGAACTTGCTAATAAGTTTTCTAATAACGTCCTCGATGCGACTAAAGCCTATAGTCTGACTCTGACTAAACCCGAAGAAATCGCGGGATTACCCGCAAGCTTACTCGGTCAAGCCGCACAATCTGCCAGAGCCGCCGGACATGAGGTTGCTACGCCAACAGATGGCCCTTGGGTAATTACCCTCGATATGCCCAGTTACTTACCCTTCATGCAACACAGTCAGCGGCGAGACTTGCGCGAGCAAATCTACAAAGCCTATGTCAGCCGCGCCGCATCTGGAGAGTACGATAATTTGGGTAATATCGATCGCATTCTCGAATTACGGCGCGAAATGTCGAATATCCTCGGCTTCGACAACTTCGCCGAACTCAGCCTCGCTAGTAAAATGGCACCCAACGTCGCCGCCGTCGAAAATCTCCTCGAATCTCTCCGCAGTGCTAGCTTTGAAGCAGCCAAACAGGATCTCGAAGATCTGCGCGCCTATGCCATCTCTAAAGAGGCACCCGAAGCCAACGATCTCAAACACTGGGATCTCGCCTACTGGTCGGAACGCCTGCGGGAAGCTAAATTTGACTTTAACGCTGAAGAATTGCGTCCCTATTTCCCCTTAGAACAGGTACTTTCAGGTTTATTTAACCTCGCGAACAATCTGTTTGGTATCGCCATTACCGCCGCCGACGGACAAGCACCCGTCTGGAATCCCGATGTGCGCTATTTCCAAGTTGCCAACGAGCAAAACCAACCGATTGCCTACTTCTACCTCGACGCCTACAGTCGTCCCGCCGAAAAACGCGGTGGTGCGTGGATGGCAGATTGCATCAGTCGCTCCAAATTGACCGATAAAGATGGGTCTAAAGTCCGGTTACCCGTTGCCTACCTGACTTGCAATCAAACGCCCCCAGTAGACGGCAAACCCAGTCTGATGACCTTCAGCGAAGTCGAAACCCTCTTCCACGAGTTCGGGCATGGCTTGCAACACATGCTCACCACCGTCGATTATGTCGGTGCGGCGGGAATTAGTAACGTCGAATGGGATGCGGTCGAGTTACCCAGCCAATTTATGGAAAACTGGTGTTACCATCGCCCCACCCTGCTAAGTTTGGGCAAGCACTACGAAACTGGCGAACCCTTACCCGAACACTATTACCAAAAACTCCTCGCCGCACGCACATTTATGAGCGGTAGCGGGATGCTGCGTCAAATCCATTTTAGCTGGCTGGATCTCGAACTCCACAGCCATTACCAACCAGGTGGTGCCGAAACGATTCCTGACGTCCGTAATCGCCTCGCTAAAATC
The DNA here is from genome assembly GCF_003003845.1 of Chamaesiphon polymorphus CCALA 037. Taxonomy (GTDB): domain Bacteria; phylum Cyanobacteriota; class Cyanobacteriia; order Cyanobacteriales; family Chamaesiphonaceae; genus Chamaesiphon; species Chamaesiphon polymorphus. The sequence continues at coordinate 2,531 of NZ_PVWO01000565.1, forward strand.
AGCATGGTAATTCCCCCATTACCCGAAGACAATTTCCTCTGTTCCTTCGGACATATTTTCGCTGGCGGTTATGCAGCAGGCTACTATAGCTATAAGTGGGCAGAAGTATTGAGTGCGGATGCGTTTGCCGCGTTTGAAGATGCTGGGTTAGATGATGCAGATGCGATCGGCACCACCGGACGACGGTTCCGCGATACAGTATTATCGCTGGGCGGAAGCAAGCACCCAATGGAGGTGTTTACAGCCTTCCGAGGACGCGAGCCAGATCCATCAGCGTTACTACGTCACAACGGTTTGGTTGCAGCGAAGTAGGATTGAAGATATTTGCAAGTTTGTGGTAGGGGCAATTCATGAATTGCCCCTACCACAAATCGATTTATTCATAATGCTGGAGTTTTACTATGAATACTCGCTCTGAAGCAGTGCAATATCTACAAGAGCATGGCTATGAAGCCTTTGAAAGAGATTGGGCTATGGGTAAAACAATCGGTATTCCTACTGGAAAAAAACGTTATACAAAAATAGGTGACGGTTTTTTAGAAGGCTGGGATGGAATAATGTGGGTATATCCGATTGAGGAAGGATGGGCTGTCGATGATGGTTGGACTGATGATGACATAGACCACAAAAAATTTTCATCTTTGAATGAAGCAGTTTTAGCTGCTCGAGAAATTGCCGCAGCAATAAATCGTGGGGAATGGCATCGCACAAAGATGAGTCCAAGTAAGTCGTCGCGAAAGCTATCACGATCGTCTTAATGAGCTATTCAATAGCTAAACATATTCTTGAAAACCGAGCCTTTGAGAGTATCGACAAGATATCAGGAAACAGTAGTGACCGCAACAATCGCCAATCCCGAACGAATTGATGGGATTGCTGCCGAAGTCCAATTACCAGATTTTAGTAAAGAGGAAAAA
>NZ_PVWO01000566.1 GCF_003003845.1 Chamaesiphon polymorphus CCALA 037
AAATTACCAAAATGGGATATACTTAGGATAAACAAGGGAAAACTAATATGACTGTTATCGTCAATAAATGGGGCAACAGCTTGGGCGTAAGAATTCCTCAACCCGTTGCTAATCAAGTCGGATTTACTGCTGGTATGCCAGTAAATATCGATGTCGTCGATAACAAAATTGTTATTTCGCCCATTCAAAAGAAATATCAACTCGACGAACTGCTAGTTGGCGTTACACCCGAACTCATCGGTGGAGAATATGATTGGGGCGAGCCTGTCGGTAGAGAAGCATGGTAACCCCATATATTCCGGCACGGGGCGAGATCGTAAAACTAAATTTCGACCCAACATTAGGTAAAGAACAAGCGGGTTATCGTCCTGCCTTAATTATCACCGATCGACAGTTCAATCAAGCCACCAGATTGGCTTTAGCTTGCCCGATTACTAGCAAGATTAAAGGCTTTAATCTAGAAGTGATTTTACCAGATGGGTTAATTACCAATGGTGTAATTCTAACGTTTCAAGTCAAAACAATTGACTGGATAGAACGTCAGGTTAAGTACGTGGAGTCTCTGCCAACAGAGACGATGGCAGAAGTAACTGCTAAATTGCAGGCACTTATTGGATAGCCGATCGATCTTTACTTTTAAGCAGAGGAGCGATCGCTATTTTTTCAGCCCTTTTCTTTTGTACGAGCGCATTTTTACTCACACCAGGTAATATCTTAGGCAATTTTCATCCCTTTTCTTTTGTATGATAGAGTCATCTTTACTCACGCCAGGTAATATATTGGGCAATCGGTATGAGATCGTGCGCGAACTCGGACGCGGGGGATTTGGACGGACATATTTAGCGATCGATCGCAATAAGTTTGGTGAAAAATGCGTTCTCAAAGAATTTGTCCCGCAAGTCAGCGGCAAAGATGATTTAATTAAAGCAAAAGAATTGTTCGAGCGCGAAGCAGGTGTTTTATACAAGCTGCAACATCCTCAAATTCCAGCTTTTCGCGAACTATTACGAGTCGATCGAGGTGGATCTGAATCGCTATTCCTGATCCAAGATTATATTGAAGGCGAAACTTATCTCAAGCGGTTGAACCACCGCCTCAGCCAAAATCGGGTCTTTAGCGAAGGCGAAGTCATCGAACTATTACATAAGTTATTGCCAGTTCTAGATTATATTCATCGACTCGGTGTCATTCATCGCGATATTTCACCCGATAATATTATCTACCGCGATCGCGATCGATTGCCAATTTTAATCGATTTTGGCTGCGTCAAAGAGGTTGCTGCTACTGTCGTTTATCAGTTTAGTCATGCCAAAGTCGAAACGCGAATTGGCAAGCAAGGTTACGCACCAGAAGAACAAATGATGCGGGGGAAAGTGTCGCCATCGAGCGATCTTTATGCCGTCGGTGCTACCGCCCTGACCTTGCTTACTGGCAAAGATGCCAACACAATTTACAATCCCGCCGAAGCAAGCTGGGAATGGCGTAAATATGCCACCATCAGTCCCGAACTCGGTGCGATAATCGATCGATTGCTCAAATATAATCCGCAACATCGCTATCAATCGGTGGCGGAAGTATTAGCAGTTTTACCTGTGGTTGCCAATCATCATGCACAGAGTAATTCCGTGCCGACTGTTATTTCAACTAATAACTCCACGCCGATTAATCACAACAATAAAATCTCGCAACTCAAAACGATCGAAATTAGTCCTAGAAGCAATACTTCTGTCGCACCCACAACCACGCAACTACCGACGAGAGATCCCAACGAGTGGAAAAAACCTGCTCGGCAAGTCACTAAAGTAATGAGTGTTGCCTTTTTAACGATCTTGGCCGTTAGTGGTGTCGTAAAATGGGTGCAGGCTAACGATCCGATCGGTGCGATTACCAAACAAATTAATAATGCCACTACAAGCGTCGTAAATTCTATTCCCAATCCCTTCAAATCTCAGCCATCCGTCCAAGAACGCCAACAAGATCTCAACCAAAAACTCAAACAACTCAACATTCCCGCAGCTAAATTTTATCGTCAAGTCGATCGCGAGTTTTATGCCAAACATCCCGAACTCAACGGTCGATCGCTTACCATAAAACCTGAAGATGAGAAACTCCGTCAAGAGTGGCAAGATCTAGCCGTTGAAATGTTAGCTAAAAGAAGTAGGTAAACTCTAGTACCGAGCGGTGTAAATCCTAGTACTATTTTGGCAAGAGTTGGGAGTTGGGAGTTGGGAGTTGGGAGTTGGGAGTTGGGAGTTGGGAGTTGGGAGAGTAGAGGTAGAGTATGGGCAATGGTTGCTTTACTTATGCCATCGAGTACTAGCTCGGAGCGTTAACCGCTTGCGATTAAAATCAAAATTGTTCGACACCACATCGGAACAAGCTCGATTTTAGATCGACTCTTTTATCCGCTCCAATTGCTTGCTGACAGCCCCACTAGTCAATAACTCTCGTGCCAATTTCATGCCCGCAGCCATGTCGCTAGCTCCGCCACAATGCCACAGATAAAACCCAGCATTCCATAGCACAGAATCGAGCAGATTTGAAGGTTTACCTGCCAACACCAGCGCAAATTCTGCCATCATTTCGGGGTTTGTAAGTAGGGGGGGATTGACATTGCTCAAACCGTAGTCGTAATGATGTAAGAAAATCCGCTCTAAATCTTGCCCCGCTCGATGTACGCCGATAATTACGGCTCGATCGCGGGGCAAATCCGTACTCCCTTCTAAACCTTTAACTGTCGTAATTTTGTGCGGCGTATCGCGCAGCGTTGCGGCGACTAGTGCCGTCTGCTCCGTAGGCGGATGGACGTAACCAAAAATCGAATGTGCATCGCCAGCATACGGACACCACATTAACTCTAACGTGGCGATCGGGGGACGTTTGCCAATTTGATCGCGATAAGGCGTCAGTCCCGCAGCAGCGGGGAAATGAGTCGGCGTATAAATAAAGCCCAAACCCGTCGTCGCGAAGGTGTGCTGGACTCGATCGAGAGACATCTGCGTCCAATCGATGCCCCATTCCTGCCAAATGTCGATCAGCGGCGTCCCATATTTAGTCGGCATCCAATCGCCGCCGTGCAAAATAACGGGAATCTCCACTGCCGTCAGAATCAGCGAGACTAGCGGCGCGAGCGGCATCGTGCGCGATCGACCATCGTAAGGGATGCCAAAAATTACAGGCGATCGATCGTGACTGGCGACGGGTTGCAATTGTGGGCCGATTTTAGCATAAGTATCTAGCATTCCCGCCAGCTCTGCTCCCGTCGGACGAACGATCCGATGTGCGATTAAAAATGCACCAATTTGGGCGGGAGTGGCTGTTTCTAACAGCATCATCTCCATGGCTTCTGCGGCGTCCTCACGAGTTAAATGTTTCCCGGTGTGAGGCCCACTGCCAATTATTTGGACGAATTTCCGAAATCGATCGCTCATCTGTTGGGAG
>NZ_PVWO01000105.1 GCF_003003845.1 Chamaesiphon polymorphus CCALA 037
AACGATCGCGACACAATCAGACATCAAACGTGGGATTGATACAGCGCGAAACTACTGGCTCGAAGCGCGATCGATCGACCCGAACTCAATACTTCCGGCATTTTTGAACCAGAACCCAACCATTTCTCCTCAGCAGAATCGAGGATTTTTTGCCAGTTTCCATCTGGAATAGTGGGTGTAAACGAAACATCATCCCGATCGAAATTCAGCAGACAAAAGATCGCCCCTTCCTCACACCAGCGATGCAAGAGCAATACTCTCTCTTCTGGTAATCCGATCGCCTCCAAATTTTGCTTATTCAATTGCTTCAACGCCGGAATCGTGCGGCGTAATTGAATTAAATGCTGATATAAACTAAACATCACTTGATGTTTGCCCTGCTGGCTGGTTTCCCACTGCAAATTAGATCGATCGAAAGCCTCCATACTTTCGGGATCGACGTAATCTTGCTCTTGATGAAAGTGAGCGAATTCTTTCTTACGTCCGGCACGAACGGCGGCAATTAATTCTGGATCGGTGTGGCTGACAAAGTATAAGAATGGTGCTTCTTCCGCATATTCTTCACCCATAAATAGCAGGGGAATATTGGGTGCCATAAATAAGGCCGCAGCGGCAACTTTGAGTGCGTCAAATGAGACTAATTGCGTTAATCGATCGCCCAAAATCCGGTTGCCAACTTGGTCGTGATTTTGAATGCAAACTACCATGTTCTGCCCTGGTAAATCGCTCGAATCGCTACCGTGCCAACGCTGGCGATCGGGAGAATAGTCCCAGGAGTAGACAAATCCTTGCTTATAGGCTTTGGCTAGTTGCTCGAAAGTCCCATAATCTTTGTAATATCCAGACTGTTCGCCCGTGAGAACTGTATGCACGCAATGGTGAAAAGCATCGTTCCACTGGGCATCTAGTCCGTAACCGCCCTGCTCGGCGGTACGTGTCACGCGGACATCGCTGAGATCGTTCTCTGCCATTAAGTAAAATGGTCTGCCGCAGCGAGCGGACAGCTCTGCGTTGGCTTCTGCTAGCTCTTGGAGAAAGTGTTTGGCATTGAGATCGAAAATATTGTCGCTGGCATCTAGGCGCAAGCCATCGATATGGAAGGTTTCCAACCAGTAGAGGGCGTTTTCAATAAAGTAGTTGCGGACTGCGTAGCTAGCCGCCCCATCAAAATTTAGCGCGTTCCCCCACAAGCATTGGTATTTATCGATATAGTATGGGGCATAATCGCCGACGTAGCAGCCTTCGGGGCCAAAATGGTTGTAAACCACGTCCAGCAACACTGCCATGCCTTGCTGGTGGCAAGCATCGACTAAGCGTTTGAGTCCATCCACACCCCCATAGGAGTCTTGCACGGCGAAGGGATATACGCCATCGTAACCCCAATTTCGATCGCCTGGAAATTGCGCGATCGGCATGATTTCGATCGCATTGACACCCAGTTCCTTCAAGTAGGGCAATCGCTCGGCGATCGCGTCAAAGGTACCTTCGGGTGTAAATGTCCCCGTATGCAGTTCGTAGATAATCAGCTCTGATAGCGGTAGATTCGACCACTCTCGATCGCCCCAAGTAAATGTATTATGGTCGATAGTTTGCGAAGCCCCGTGTACCCCCTGCGGTTGAGACTGAGAAGCCGGATCGGGACGTTCTAGTTTGCCATCTAGCTGATACAGATAAGTAGTACCTGGGGCAATTTGCTCTGTGAGTTGCCAGTAGCCAAATTCGATCGGCTGCATGGGCAATACCCGTTCGGCAGGATCGACAATTTTGACACAAACCCTTTCGGCACTGGGTGCCCACACCGTAAACTGGCAGCGATCGCCACCTACATACCAAGCACCTACTTTCACGATCGCTTTGCCTTTACTGAAAATATCATTCAAATTTAGGCGATTTTCAATAAAATAAAATCATCTGTTGGGAAGATTTGCGATCGCTAACTTAGCTGCAACCGAACATCTCTTCCTCGGATGGTCGTTAACACTAAAATCTGCTTCACAAACCCTTCTTTTGCGATCGAAATCCCTTGACCTCACCCCGCCGTCGCCGATGGCTCCGGCTCCCCTCTCCCAAGCTTGGGAGAGGGGTTGGGGGTGAGGGCTGAGGTTAGGGAGCTTTTCAAACCGGATTTGGCATGACACGCGATCGGGAAGATTTCACTTCAGCACTGTAACGGTTCTTACTACTGCCACAACGCCCCGATCGATCGCGGACTTCGTTAAGGTAAAAGTGGTGTTATTCCGGTCGAGGATCGGTTATAAAGCATGGCTAATCGAGATCGTAACGCATCCTGGGCTGCTGCAATAGATGACGCACTTACCACTGTTGCCACGGCATCTCGGACGGTGGTAGCAGACTCGATCGAATCAGTCGGGACGGCACTTTATGAGTTGGTCGATCGAGGTACGGAAACCGTTGGCAACACGCTCGCGCCGATCGCTGACAACCCAATGATAAAATGGGCGACCAAGGTACCAGGAATTAATTGGTTCATGGCTGCGCTAGGTCAGGTGAATGTGGAAAGAGTACGGCAAGAAGTTGACGTATTGCGGCAACAGTACCCTTTAGATACCCCCGATCGATTAGCGCAGCGCGTTATTGCCGATACCACCTGGAAAGCAGCCGGAATTGGTTTGGCCACCAACATTATTCCGCCTGTGGCACTAATGTTATTTGCCGCCGATTTAGGTGCGATCTCGGCTCTGCAAGCCGAAATGATTTATCGGATTGCGATTATTTATGGATTTTCACCCACCGATGCCGCTCGACGCGGTGAAGTACTAGCGATTTGGAGTTTATCGACCGGAAGTTCGGGCGCGCTCAAGATGGGGTTAAGCTTTGTCGAACTGCTCCCAGGCATTGGTGCGGTAGTGGGTAGTGCTGGCGATGCTACCCTGTTATACAGTTTGGGACATCTAGCCTGCCGCTTCTATGAAGCCAAGCAAAAAGCAACATCATCAGGATCGAATCGTTCGCAATTCTAACGTGAGTTCGACAGACTAGTTTCAGATACAAGATAACCTTTGTAGAATCTAAGGTAGTGGCAATCTGTCTGTAGATATGGAAATCTAGCCAGATCCTCGATCGAAACCGAAACCACCGCTATTTACCAATGACTACTACCTCCAAACCATCGATCGCAAAACCTCTTTGGGGTCAAGCTCTAGCCGCACCCGCACCCGAATTTCCGCAGACGCAGTTACAAATCCTCGCAGGTGCGATTCCATCTGGTTTGTCTGGTACCCTCTACCGGAATGGCCCCGGACGGCTCGAACGCGGCGGTAAACGGGTCGGACATTGGTTTGATGGGGATGGAGCTATTTTGGCAGTTAAGTTTGCTGACGGGGCTGCTAGCGGTGTCTATCGCTACGTGCAAACTCAGAAATATCAGGAAGAAAGTCAGGTCGATCGCTGGGTGTATGGTAATTATGGAATGCGACCATCTGGAAATCTGTGGGAACGTTGGGGTAAATCGGTGGGAAATGCGGCAAATACTTCAGTTTTAGCTTTACCCGATCGATTGTTAGCATTGTGGGATGGTGGCGCGCCGCACGCGTTGGATTTGGATAGTTTAGACACGATCGGTACCGATGATTTAGAGTTAGATGCTGCTCCGCTAATTTACTCCGCACACCCCAAAGTCGATCCCGTTTCGGGACATATTTATAATTTTGGGATCTCGATCGGCGCGCAACCAAAACTAAATCTCTATGAAAGCGATCGCAGTGGCAAAATTATTAAATTCACTCAAACTAAACTGCCCAGACTAACTACCGTTCATGACTTTTTAATGGTCGGTAAGTATTTGGTGTTTTGTATTAATCCGGTCGAGATTCAACCACTGCCGATTTTATTTGGATTGGCTAGTTATAGTGACTCGATCCGGTGGAAACCAGAATTAGGCACTCAAATTATGGTGTTCGATCGCGAAGATCTCAGTCTGGTTAGTAGTTTCACTACCGAGCCGTGGTATCAATGGCATTTTGGTAATGGATATGTCGATGCTAGCGGGCAAATCATTGGCGATCTAGTTCGCTATCCAGATTTTGGAACTAATGAATTTTTGAGAGAAGTTGCCAGCGGTGAAACGCATACCGAAGCCATCGGCAAGCTCTGGCAATTAGTCATCGATCCGGCTGCTGGTAAATTAGTTAGTAGCGATATTTTAGTCGATCGCAGTTGTGAATTTCCACTAGTAGAAAGCGATCGAGTCGGACGAGAATGGCGATATACATATTTAGCCATTCATAAACCAAATGCAGTTCTACATCGCGAATTAGTAGGCACGATCGGCAGGTTCGATCGCCAGACAAATACTTTAACTACTGCCGATCTTGCCAGTCATTTATATCCCACCGAACCGATTCATGTTGTCGATCGATTCGATGCTAATCGAGGTTGGATTTTGACAGTAATTTACGATGGCGAAAATCATCAAAGTGAAGTCTGGATTTTCGATCGAGACAGGCTAGATGACTCGCCAGTCTGTCGTTTGGGTTTACCCAGCGTAGTACCTATGGGTTTTCACGGTACATGGAAAAGCAACTAAATATAGTAATCAATCGTATTTTGAGGATGGGATTTAAATTTCCATCCTTAATTATCAATTCTCAATTACTCCCAAAAACTATCCGCTCCTACTACTAGATAAGATTCTAAAATCTCAGTACTAGTAATAGGAGCGGTCTAGGGGGTCTGTTCGCTGGAACCTGGCTGCTGAGAGAAACTCTACAAACAAGACAGGAGTGAATCTAGAACGATTCTATAGACAAACCTACAAGTCTACTAGATGACAGTCCCAGCACTCAGCCGGCTAACTCCAGTTTCGAGACCCAGACGTGTACTACTCTCGATCATGGGCACCACCTCCTAATATAATAATTGGATAGTTGTCCGGAACAACGGGTAATTTACTACCTAGAGCTAAGTTAGCACAGGTGTAAACAATTGACAATCGGGATTCGAGCGGATTTTGAAGTAACTTAACACGGGGTTGCTGGATTTAAGGATGAAATGCTAGAGAGGGAGGCGGGGAGCGGGGTATTACTTCCGACTTTGTTTGACAGCCTTTTTGCGCGTCTTTGCCTGCGATAACAACGAAGTCGCAAAAGAGATAGCTTCCTGCGCCGATTGTCCGCCTGCGATTTGAGCGATCTCATCGCGGCGTTGCTGCTGAGAGTGAAGTTCTTCAATGCGGACGATCGTGCGTTCGACGACGGAGGTACCATTACCTGTATGCTCGGCACTAATCGTTTCTTTGGCTACTCGAAAATGTCGATCGGCCATGGCGGCAATTAACGGCTGGTGGGTGACGCACAAAACTTGCTGAGATTGGCTTAGGTGGTGGAGTTTACTGGCGATCGATTGGGCGACTTTGCCAGATACGCCTGCATCGATTTCGTCGAAGATCAGGGTACCCGCGCCGCCGTTATTAGAGAAGCAGGCTTTGAGGGCGAGCAGAAACCGACTCATTTCGCCGCCAGATGCTGTAGCGGCGAGCGGTTGAAGAGGTTCGCCAGGATTGGGGCTAAAGTTGAAAATGATGGTGTCTGCACCTGTAGCGGTAGGTGTTTGGGTTGCAATCTCGACTTGGAATTTAACTTTATCCATTGCCAGGGGTTTGAGTTCGCCAATGAGATGTCGTTCGAGATCGAGTGCGGCTTGTTGGCGCAGGGTGGTAAGTTGTTGGCAAGCGTCGATTAATTTGGCGTAGAGATCTTGCGATTGGCGTTCGAGTTCTTCGAGCGACACTACGGCTCCTGTAAGCTGCGCTAATTCGGTTTGGACGGAATGCTCGAACTCGATCGCTTCCGTCAGACTGGGGCCATATTTGCGGCAAATTAGCTTCAGCGTGCGAATCCGTTCTTCGATTTCGAGCAATCGATCGGGATCGGCTTCGAGGGCATCTCCATAATAATTGATTTCGCGTCCAGCTTCGGTGACTTGGGCGAGGGCAAGGCTGACGAGATCGAGGGTGGATTGGAGGCTGGAGTCGATTTCTACCATATCGATGAGGGTAGATTCGGCTTTACCCAGCATATCGGCAACAGCGATCGATCCGCCCGTATCATTTTGATAGAGAAGCTGGTAGATGGCATAGCTTTGTTGCTGGAGATCGACGACGTGACTGAGGCGTTGGCGTTCGGTTTCGAGATCGAGGATTTCTTCCGGTGTCGTCAGGTGCGCTTGACTGAGTTCTTCGGCTTGGTATTGGAGCAAGTCGAGCCGCTGGAGTCGTTGCTGTTCGTTTTGCTGGCGATCGATCCAAATTCGGTAAGCTTGTTGGTAAGCGGTATATGCGCGCCCAATGTTTTCCTGCTGCTGGAAAATCTTGCCACCACCATATAAATCCAGCAATTCTTTCTGGTGGGTGGGATTAGTCAGTTGCACGGTTTGCCCCTGAGCGGTAATCTCGATGAGGAGTTCGCGTAATTCTTGGGCGAGTTGACGATTGCAAATCGCACCATTAACGCGCATTCGCGATCGCAGATTCGTTCCTTGAATGCTCAGTTCGCGGCTGCAAATTACGGTATCATCATCGCTTAAGTCAAATTCTCGCTCGATCGACCATTCCCTAATTCGATCATTGACTGTAAATGTCCCTTCGATCGTCGCTTTCTCTGTCCCCGTGCGAATCATCCGCAGCGATGGTTTACCGCCCAACACCAGATCGATCGCATCCAGGATAATCGATTTTCCGGCACCAGTTTCCCCCGTCAACACATTTAAGCCCGCCCCAAATTCGAGTTCTAGCTCATCGATGAGGGTAAAGTTTTGAATGCGCAAAGAGAGTAGCATCTGGAGGAGTGGGGGATGAGTGGATGGGTGGATGGGTGGATGGGTGGATGAGTGGATGGGTAATGGGTAATGGGTGAAATTGGAACTGCGTTCTAAAACGATCGAGCCTCTACCCTCTACCTAAAGCCTAAAACCTAAAACCTAAAGCCTAAATTGCGCTGGATGATGGAAGCCGAATCTATACGCGATCGGCTAAAGTTATAGCATCTATCTAGATCGAAGGCCGATCGCCATGAGTGAATTAGACGAGTCTTCCCATAATACTGAATCTGCCGATCCGATCGTCGGTAACGATCTGCCCGATTTAACAATCTATGGCTACCAAGTATCTGAGAAATTATCCGAGCATCCAGAGCGAAACAGGATTACCTATCTAGCCAAAGAGATCGATTCAGAACGGTTAGTGGTGGTGAAAGAGTGGCGCAAGCTCGATCTTGAGGATTCATCTCTAGACTATGCTAATTATTTACCAGAAATCGAACGGTTACAACCGATCGACCATCCGCATGTTGCCCCTTATCTGAATTCTTTTCCGACAGCAACTGGATTCTGTGCGGTACGATCTTATCTACTGGGGGTTTCGCTAGCAGAACTAGAAACTTTACCACCATCGGATATTAAGCTGGTAGCTGATGCAATCTTAAATATTCTTAATTACCTCCATCATTTAACGCCTCCTATCATTCACCAGAATATCAAACCAGAGAATATCATCGTCGATACTTCTACAGAGTTAACGATCTCTTTAGTAGATTTTGGGCTGCATCCGTCAACTACCAATCGTAGCAATAATCCAGGCTTTACTCCTGCATCGCAGCTACCTAATACTTACCTAAATTCGGCTTTCGATCTTTATAGTTTGGGTGTCTCGATGATTTGCTTACTCACGGGTACATCCACCTCCCAAGCACAACACTTATTCGATACCAACTATCGCCTACATGTTCGACACTTATTACCTGCCGATACGGATCCACACTTAATTGCTTGGCTCCAACAAATGGTGGAATCGAACGATCGCCCACAATATCTCGATGCATTTACAGGGCGTCCCTTACCTACTAATTTAGCTCTAGAAGATGCCGCGCCGCAAGGATTTAAATTACCGCCACCCAAACGCAAAATCTCATGGCTGCCATGGGTAATTGGGGCGGGTATTCTAGTTGGTGGAGTATTAATTTTAAGTCAGTTTGTATTAACAGATAGTGACGAACTCACTCCCGCTCAAATTGCTAAAAATCAATCGATCGCCAGAGAAGCTGAATTTGCATCTTCCGATCGCGGTAAGCTAATTAGAGAGAAACGTTGTCTCAGTTGCAATCTTACCAATCAGAATTTTGCCAAAGCCGATCTATCGGGTGCAGTCCTCCCACAATCTAGTCTCAACGGCGTAAATTTTGCTGATGCTAATCTGACATTAGCCATTTTTCAAGATAGCGATTTGAGTGGAGCTAATTTAAGTAGGGCAAACCTCCAACGTGCTGCTTTTTATGGTGCTAAACTGCTTCGGACAAATCTAGCTGGGGCAAATCTCTCGCAAGCGAAACTAACTTATGCGAAGCTTAATGGAGCCTCGTTGCGCGATGCGAATCTCTCGAATGCCGACCTCAAATTTGCTGAATTTCAGCAAGTAGATTTGCGATCTGCCAATCTTACAGGTGCAGATTTAAGTAATGCCGATCTATCGAATAGCAATCTTCTCAAGGCAATTTTAACTAATGCAAAACTAGATGGTGCCAATCTCACTGGCGCAACTATGCCTGATGGTTCGCTCCATCCTTAAATTAATTGAGAATTGAGAATTGAGAATTAATTATTATTTATTTTTTCAATATAATTAACTTGTGCTTGCCAATATTCAGGTAAAGTATTCCAAGGATTGCGATCGCCAGTATCTGGACGATCGTTTGTAATGTAAACATAGCTAAATTTATATTTAACTACTCGATCGAGTGTACTTTTCATCAAATTATGATTTGCGGTTGTATGTATTAATGCTGCAAATTTTTGAGCGGAATGTTTTTGCCGAGCTATAGGTGGATGATATTTAGTCCAGACCGATTGATAATTTTCAAATGTGACGATCGTATCGGCGACTGGTTGCAGAATAAACTCTTCAGTTACATCCGTACCAGGATTAATAATTAGCGTGTAGGCGATCGATCTAATTGAATCGGTACTTGGCGACGAAGATTTGAGATATCGATAGATTTGATGATAATAATCTAATTTGTCCTGCTGATTGGCAGCCTCATCGATAAAAATTCCATCAACATTAAAATATTTGAGATAGAGATCGATATCGGCTTTAACAGCCTGAAGATCTCGGTTGGCATAGTTAGTCGGTACGTAACCAATCACCTTCACCCCCGCTTGTCGCAAATCTTTAATTCCCTGTTGATAATCTACGTTTGGTGGTGCGTTATCGGGGCCATTATTGGGATTGATAATTGCGACAATTGGTACTTTTTTAGCAGCTAAGATTACCTGGTTCCAAATATAATTATTGCGATCGTACCAATTAGGATAAATATATAGTGGTAACAAGATCTGAAGTTTTGACTGATGACTTGACTGGTTCGCAATCTCCATTTGATTTGGATTCCTCAGATAAGGTGGTTGCGATATCGAAGCATGTAAGTGTTCTAACGAACTCTGCCGATTATTATTCCCCGAAATCGTACAGCCAATCGCGCAATTAATCGTTATTAAGATTGTTACTAACCGAGCTAGATTCACGACTTGCTAGTAATTACTACCTTCATCTTACCGCCACTAGATATCATCTTGGTAAATCCGCACTCGGTTTTTAAAAACGATCGCCAACTATCCACTATTCACTATCCACTGCATCTCGAAGCTTGCGCGCCGCCTCAGCAGCGATCGCAGAAGTGAGTAAGATAAGATCGGCAGACAGACACCTATAGCATCCCCAAAAGCCCATGGACAGAATTTTAGAGCCAGAAGTCATGGATACCTGGCAAGAGGCAACAGCCTATGATGCCATGGACTTTACCGCAGTAAATATGGCATTTGCAACGGATGCGATCGCGCTCGACCCGAATGCTGTCAAAATATTGGATGTCGGTACGGGTACGGCGAGAATTCCGATTTTGATGTGCCAGCAGCGATCGCAATATCTAATTACTGGGATAGATTTGGCACAATCGATGCTCATTTTGGGTCAACGCAATGTAGAAGAGGCAAATCTCAGCCAACGGATTAGATTAGAGCGTGTCGATTCCAAACGGATGCCTTATCCCGATCTGGAGTATGACATGATTGTTTCTAATAGTTTGGTACATCATTTACCCGATCCGTTATCATTTTTTGGGGAGGTAAAACGCTTAGTCAGACTGGATGGGGCGATCTTAATTCGCGATTTGATCCGACCGGAATCCGAGCGGATTGTCGATGAGTTAATTGCTAAATTTGGTGGAGACTATGATACGCAGCAACAGCAGTTATTTCGCGATTCGCTCAAGGCGGCTCTAACTTTAGCTGAAGTGCGGGAATTGTGCGATCGAGTTGGCTTCAAACAAGTCAATATCTCTCAAACTTCCGAGTTACATTGGACGCTATCGCGTCAGAAATTACGTCTGATGGAACATCAGTAGGTAGGGATGAATCTACAAACTAAATTATGCTCGAAATCTAGATAGTGGGCACTGCCCACCCTACTTATAGGCTCTTACTTACTATTTATATGATTGACCTTGAATCGCCACTTTGGAGCAACTTAACGTGTAGTGCAGGTGGTAATGGAGAAATGGCTGCTGACTTACTAAAGCAGATCCAACAAGGAAATGGCACTGATGATGTTTATGGCGAACTCTACCACCAAGTATGTCATCAAGGAAATATCGGTCGAGATAGCAACCTAGCTTATGCGGTAGTTCCCCATCTAGTTAAGATCGCACAGCAAGTAACAAAAAGGGAGCAAGTATGGCCACTAAATATTGTCGCTTCAGTGGTGACATCTAGGTTAGTATATCCAGAAGGCTCTGGAGCTATTCCCATCGATCTTCAAGAAGATTATGAACTGGCTTGTAATTCAGCTCTAGAAATAACCCTTCACGCTTTGCGAGAGACTGGCTATGAGCAAGATGATTCAATTTTTTTGCTCGCGACAGTAGCAGCTTTACATGGGCATGGTGACTTGGCAATGTTGATGCTGAATGGAGGATCTGAGTTGAATTGTCCATTCTGTGGAGAGGAGATTAGATACGCTAATTTGTAGAACAGTAGTTGTAGGGTGGGCATTGCCCACAATCCGATTCACGGAATAGAATCAAACTTGAATTATTAGTAATTTTAATGATTAAATTATTCGATCGTAAGTCTTGGTTCGCATTATTAGTGACATTCGGCTTAATTTTAGCCCTGATTTTCCCATCTATTTCCCTATCGCAATCGCTCCCAACTAAATCGAATCGAGAAATTCGGGGAGTGTGGATTACCAATGTCGATAGTGATGTCTTATTCAGGCGCGATCGATTGATAACAGCCCTGAGAGATCTCCGCAAACTAAACTTTAATACGATCTATCCCGTTGTGTGGAATTGGGGTTACACGACCTATCCCAGTAAAGTGGCTCAGCGCATCGTGGGTAGTAGCTTCATGCCCAAGAAATCTGCTGGATTATTAATCGGGCGGACGCTGGGTAAAAACGAAGGATTGGAAGGACGCGACGTGATGCGCGAACTCGTCACGGAGGGACACAAACGCGGACTAGCCGTGATTCCCTGGTTTGAATTTGGGCTGATGGCTCCTGGTAGTAGCGATCCGGCTGGCTCTAATTTGGCAAAACTCCACGCTGATTGGTTGACGACCAAGCAAGATGGCAATATTAACTGGAAAGAAGGCAAAGATCCGCGTGTCTGGCTCAATCCATTCCGCCCCGATGTCAGAAAGTTTATAATAGATCTAGTGGTCGAAGTAGTCAAAAATTATGATGTTGATGGCATCCAATTTGACGATCATTTCGGACTGCCGCATGAGTTTGGTTACGATGCCTATACAGTCAATTTATATAAGCAAGAGCATCAGGGCAAACTCCCACCCAAACAAACCCAAGATCCGGAATGGGTTAACTGGCGCGCTGATAAAATTACCGCTTTTATGAAGGAATTATTTGTCGCGATTAAAGCTGTCAAACCAAAAGCGATCGTCTCGATTTCACCCAATCCTATGCCCTTTGCCAAAAACTTTTATCTCCAAGATTGGGCAAAATGGGAACGTCAAGGTTTAGTAGAGGAATTGTTAGTTCAAATCTATCGCGATAAGTTTGAATCGTTCGTCGGTGAATTGAATAACTCCGATCTTAAATTAGCCAGTCAACGTATTCCTGTAGGGATCGGCATCATGACCGGAATCAAACCCAAACCCGTATCGATGCAGCAGATCCAAACTCAAATTGCCGCAGTTCGCGATCGTGGTCTAGCCGGAGTATCATTCTTTTTTTATGAAACGCTGTGGAACCTCACCAACGAACCCGCAGCAGCTCGGAAACAAGGATTTGCGAAAGTATTCAATCGACCCGTCGCACGTCAAACTATCATCAAATAACGATTATGGAATTACCAGAATTAGACTCAGAAACGATCGATCGAGTCCTCGAAATGGCCTGGGAAGATCGCACTACATTTGAATCGATCGAATTGCAATTTGGTCTCACCGAATCCCAAGTCATCGCCCTAATGCGCCGCGAGATGAAAGCCTCCAGCTTCCGCATGTGGCGCGAACGCGTCACCGGACGCTCTACCAAGCACGCCACCCGCCGCGACTTCGGAGCTGGACGCTTTAAGTCTCAGAATCAGAAAGGGTAGGTTTAGTGGATAGTTGATAGTCGATCGTTGATATTCCCGTAGATTTGTAGGGGCAGTGCTGTCTTGTCGTTTTTTTATTCTGGGGGAACCCCAGAATAAAAACGCCGCTTCATGCCTGCTCTCTATGGGTTAGGCTTCTCATTTAGGATTGCGATAGTCGGGAGTGGATGCTTAAGTTCCTATTAAAATTGGTGCAGATCCGCTCTCGTTCCAACTAAGATTAGGTAGAAGTTATCTATTATGGGAATCTGCTGTCTATTTATCAATGAACGACCTCACTCGACAGGTCGAAGATCGTGCCCGTGAAATTGGCTTTCACGCCGTCGGTATCGCCGCCATCGACCCCAACACCACCCAAGCCGCTGCAACCCATCTTCAAGAGTGGTTATCCCTCGGATATCAAGCCGATATGGCGTGGATGTCCGACCCCCGCCGCCAGGACATCTATCGACTCATGCCCTCAGCCACAACAGTCATCGCCCTCGCCCTCAACTACTACACCCCCCACCAACGGCCAAATAGTCCCACTCATGCCAAAATTGCCCGTTATGCTTGGGGACGAGACTATCACAAAGTATTAGAAAAAAAACTCAAACAACTCACAAATTGGCTGCTCGAATCGTTCGATAATGTCGAGGCACGTTATTACGTCGATACCGGGCCGATTCAAGATAAATTTTGGGCGCAAGCCGCAGGTATCGGTTGGATTGGCAAAAACGGCAACGTTATTAACCGTAAATATGGTTCGTGGATATTTTTAGGCGAAATTGTAACTAATATCCCACTCATTCCGAGCGATCCCCACAGCCAACACTGCGGCACATGTACGCGGTGTATTTCCGCTTGTCCGACTGGGGCAATTACCCAGCCTTTTGTGGTCGATGCCAATCGATGTATTGCTTATCATACGATCGAAAATCGTGCCGAAACATTACCACCAGAAATCGCGAATAATCTCCAAGGATGGGTTGCAGGTTGTGACATTTGTCAAGATGTTTGTCCCTGGAATCAGAAATTTGCTCGGCCTACAGATGTAGCAGATTTTCAACCTTATCCCCGTAATCTGGCTCACACATTAACCGAACTGGGATCGCTCACCGACGAGTCGTGGGATCGCAGCTTCAGAGCCTCTGCGTTGCGTAGAATTAAACCAGCAATGTGGCGGCGCAATGCAATTGCAAATCTTCATAATTGGGGATCGCAATCGAACGTCAATTAGATTACAATTTTAAAACTGGCATCGGCTTCTCATACATGCGTAACAATTCTAAACTAATCATTTTTGATTTTGATGGTACCTTAGCCGACACGCTAGGTGCGTTGATGCGAATTAGCAATCGATTGGCACCAGAATTTGGCTACGCCCAGATCGATGAAGATCGATTGGCTAGCCTAAAATATCTCAGCTCTTGGG